>NZ_JBHZCN010000037.1:0-80399 GCF_042755465.1 Kitasatospora sp. NPDC059160
CACTGCGGTAGTCCGAAGACGGGCCCTACTCGAAGCGCGCGGCCAGCAGCATCAGGTCGTCGGTGGCCGGGGAGGCGTCCGGGGCGGGGCAGACGGCCAGCAGGTGGGCGCAGAGCCGCTCCGGGTCGATCCGCACGTCGCGCGGGGCGTCGGCGGCGGCCCGGCGCAGGTTGGCCTGGCCGGCGTGCAGGGTCGGGCCGCAGCGGCGGGCCAGGCCCTCGGTGTAGAGCAGCAGGGTGTCGCCGCGCCCGGCGGTGAGCTCGACCCCGGGGGCCTCCCAGCAGGCCAGCATGCCGAGCGGGGCGGAGAGCGAGGTCTCCACGAACTCGGCGCCGTGCCGGCCGACCAGGACGGGCGGGCAGTGCCCGGCCCCGGCCAGGGTGATCCGGCGGTCCTCGGGTTCGACCCAGGCGTAGACGGCGGTGGCGGTGCGGGTCGGCTCGGTGGTCTTGAGCAGCAGTTCCAGGTCGCCGAGGACGGAGACCGGGTCCTCGCCCTCCAGCACCGCGTACGCCCGCAGCGCGGCCCGGATCCGGCCCATCGCGGCGGCCGCGCCGGGGGCGGAGCCGGGGCCCGCGCCGGGGCCGTCGCCGGAGACCGAGCCGACGGTGAGGCCGACGGTGCCGTCCGGCAGCGGGATGGCGTCGTACCAGTCGCTGCCGCTGGAGCGGTCCAGGCCGGCCGGGACGAGCCGGGCGGCCAGTCGCAGTCCGGGGATCTGCGGGAGGTGGTCCGGCAGCAGGCCGCGGCGCAGCGCCTCGGTGGTGCGCAGGGTGCGTTCCGCCTCCAGCTGCTTGGCGAGCAGCGGGGCGGCGATCTCGCAGTAGTGGCGGGCGAGTTCGCGCTGGCAGTCGGTGGGCTGGGCGGGCCGGTCGTAGAACCAGACGGCGGCGGCGAGCGGGCCGTCCTCGACGGTGGCGAGCGGGAGGCCGTAGGCGCCGCCGAGGCCGAGGTGGACGGCGAGTTCGCGCAGCCGGGCGCCGACGGCCGGGTCGTCGGCGAGGTCGGCGGAGTGCAGCTGTTCGGGGCGGTCGTGCTCGCTCAGCAGCCGGGCGAGCAGGCTCTGTTCGGTCGGGACGGTCTCCAGGGCGCCGAGGCTGGCCCGGTCCAGGCCGAGGCCGACGGGCTGGCCGGTGCCGCCGCCCGGCAGCAGGGTGACCAGGACGCCGCGGTCGGCGCCGAGCAGGGCGGCGCCGGAGGCGAGCACGGCGTCCAGGGTGGCGGTGGTGCCGCGGGCGCGGGCGAGCCGCTCGGTGTGCTCGTACAGGCTGGTGATATCGGACAGGCGTCCGGCCAAACGGTCCTGCACCGTGCTGGACGGTGCCGCGGGGCCGTCGGCGCCGCCGTCCGGAGCGTCGGTGGGGCCGGGCAGGTCCGGCGGCGGGTCGAGGACGGTGAGCCCGCCCGCACAGCCGGTCTCACCCGGCTCTGCGGGCGGCGTCGACGGCTGGGCGGCCGACGCGTGGGACTTGGTCATGCCGCCACTCCTGACGCGGTGCTACGTGCCATGCGAAACCCCCAGGTACGGCCAATGTGGAGCGAGCACGGCCAAAGGACGCGTTTCGCCTCGATTCGCTACTACTCGTCATTGATCGACAGCAATGCCACCACTTCTACACAGGCCATTCGGGGCATGTCCAGATCCAGGACGATGCGGTGGCCGGTTCCACGTCCGCGCGACCCGGTCGGAGGGCGCGCACCGGGCGCGGCGCGCCGGTCGGAGCCGGAGGCATGGAGCGAGCCGGGAGCGGGCAGAACCGAGGGGACGGACCGGGCGGCCGTCCGGATCGTATGTCCGCGCCGCCCGCGATCCGGGCTGGCCGGAAGTCTCTCACTCGTACGGTGGAACCAAGCGCGCCCGGGCGACGTCCATCCGGTCGCATACGGGATTCTCGTTCCAGGGGCTGTTCCAGTGCGCGGCCCTTCTCATGTCGTGCTCCACACCGTGCTCCACGTCGTAGCCGCGCCGTCCGCCGTGCCGCCCGCCCCGTTCCGCGCCTTTCCGGGGCCGTGCCGCCGCGGGCCCCTGCGGCGGGTCCCGACGGATGTCGGTGGGGCGGAGCGAACCGAGCGGTCAGGGAAAGGAACGAGCGCCATGCGTGAGAACCCGAAGAGCCCGAGGAGCCGGTCGCAGGAGTCCCGGGAGCCGCAGGAGTCGTCCGCCCGGCTGGCCGCGGCCCTCACGGCCGCCGTCGAACACCGCTGGCCGGTGGTGCCCGGCACCGTGCTGTGCGGCGGCCGCTGTTCCTGCGGGGAGCCGGACTGCCCGGCGCCCGGCGCCCATCCGCACGACCCGTCCCTGCTGGCCGCCACCACGGACCCCCGGATGGTGCGCTGGTGGTGGGAGCGGCAGACCCCGGACGCGCCGGTGCTGGCCGCCACCGGCTCCGCGGTCTCGGCGGTCAGCCTGCCCGCGGCGGCCGGTGCCAGGGCGCTGGTCCACCTGGGCGCGCTGCGGCTGCCGCTCGGCCCGGTGCTCGCGATGCCGGGCCGCTACGCCCTGCTGGTGGCCCCGTACTCGCTCGACGCCCTGGGCGAGATGCTCGCCCAACTCCCTTCGGTGCCAGGATCGTTGCGCTACCACGGGCCGGGCGGCTTCCTGCCGCTGCCGCCCGGCGGCGGGGCCGGGAGGGTGCGCTGGGTGCTGGCGCCGCGGCCGGCCGCGGCCGGTGGGGTCCGGTTGCCGCAGGTCGGGCCGCTGCTGGGGGAGTTGGTGGAGGCGACGGTCCGGCTGGACAGCGGGCGCTCGACGTACTGACGGATCGCCGGGTCGGGCCGGACTCCGGGCCCGGTGGTGCGGGGCGTTCCGGAAAAGAAAAGATCCGGCCGCTGGCGACGGGGGATGCACCAGCGGCCGGACTCTTTAGACAGTAACAAGGATCCGCGCCCGCGCCAATTTCCAAGACGCCCTCCAGGCCCGGAAATTGCGGCTTCCCGGCGACAATGTGACGCGTATCACCCGGATCCTGCGCGCTTTAGTTCAGGGTGACCTGACGGTTCACCAGGTTCGCGCGGGCGCGCCGCTCCTCGGCGGTCAGCTCGGTCGGGTCGGCGAGGACGGCGGCGAGCCGCTCGCCGAACTCGGCGGCCGGCTTCTCGCAGTCGGCGGCGGTCATGGCGAGCGGGAGGTCCCACACCGGGACGGTCAGGCCGTGCGCGCGGAACGAGCCCACCAGGCGGGTGTCCGCGCCGAGCGAGGCCTCGCCGGCGGCGTTCAGCCGGGCCAGCGCGTCCAGCAGCCGCTCCTCGGGCACGGTCATCACCCAGCGCAGGTGGTTCTTGTCCGGGGTGCCGCACCAGTAGGCGGCGTCGACGCTCGCGAGCTTCTCGGTCGGGATGGCGGAGGCGTTGGCGCGCTCCAGCGAGGCGGCGACCTCGCCGGTGGCGGTCTCGGCGTCCTCCAGCCAGAACTCGAAGCCGGTGTGCACGGTGGGCGTGAACGCGGCGGAGGCGTCCAGCAGGTCCTGGAGGCGGCGGCCGCCCGGGACGGTCCGGCGGGCCGGGACGGGGCTGCCGGGCTCGGTGGCCAGGGCCAGCTCCAGGGCGTCCGCGAGGTCGCGGCTGAGGTCGCCCGAGGAGGACTGGGTCTGCAGGCCGAGCAGGATCGAGCCGTCGGGGCGGCGCAGGGCCGGCCAGGCCAGCGGCAGCACCGTCGCCAGGGTCACCGACGGGACGTCGCCCCCGGCGGTCGCGGTCACTCCGGCGGCCAGCGTCAGCGGCACCGTGGCGGCGGGCACCAGCTCGCGCAGCGCCACCCAGTCGGCCTCGCCCGGCAGGCCCTCGAACGGGCGGTGAACCAGCTCCTGCACGGCGTGCGAGGCCTCCCGGCCGTGGCACGCCTTGTAGCGGCGGCCCGAGCCGCAGGGGCAGTCCTCGCGGGCCCCGACCACGGGGATCTCACCCGTGACGGCGGTGGTGGACTGGCGCTGCGGCGCCTTCTTGGCGGCCTTCTTGCCCATGCTGCGGCTCTCCCGGGGACGGTGGTCCTGTTTCACGGGAAGCCTACTGAGGTTCCCCCGGCGCGCGGGAACGCGCCGGGGCGGGCGCCGGTCGGACGGGTGCCGTACGCCCTGGTGCCGTACGCCCTGGTACCGGTCGGACGGGTGCCGCTCGGACGGCTACGCGCTGCGGGCGGTGCCGCCCCCGGTGCGCCGGGCGTGCCGGGCGCGGGCGGGCAGCGCCGCCCAGACCGTGACCTCGCCGGGCGCGTCCCGGACGCCCCAGTCGCTGGCCAGCTGGTCGACGATGGCCAGGCCGCGGCCGCCGCGCGAGGTCAGCGAGGGGCTGGCGGGCAGCGGCCGGGTGGCCGCGCCGCCGTCGGTGACCTCCAGGGTGAGCACGCCGTCGGCGTGCATCTGCCAGCGGACCAGCACACCGCCGGCCGGCTCGGCCGTGTCGTCCTCGGGCTCCCGGCCGCCCGGTGCCGGGTGCGTCCCGGAGGGGACGCCGACCAGCACCTGGTCCACCACCTCCGCCCGGGCGCCGCGGCCCAGGGCGGGCAGCGGGCCGAGCGGACGGGCGTACCGACAGGCGTTGCTCAACAGTTCGGAAAGGATCAGAACAGCATCATCGATGACCGGTTCCGGTATCTGCCGGTCACCCAGATCTCGACGCAGTCGGCGCCGTGCGACCCCGACACTCGCTGGGCCGTGCGGCACTGCCATGGTCGATGAAGTCGGCACTTCACGCGCCACCATCAACGCCACCCCCGGACCTCCTTCAGCGTATGCCGAGGGATGGATGCCCCTTGGTAATGCGTCGGAAACGACTGTCGGAGGATCCTGCGGGCCCTTTTCCGGCGGCGCGACTCAGGGTCGACAAGAGGTCATTCCGTGCTCACCCTCCGTCGCCCGATCGCAAGAATTCCGGCAATACCGTGCGCGGAAGGTTTGACTGCCGACCAGGGTGATCAGGTTTCCCCGGGTACCCGGGGCGCCCGGCCCCGGCTCAGCGGCCGAGCTGGGCCAGCACCTCGGCGGGCCTGTTGGTGATGATCGCGGAGACCCCGAGCTCCAGGCAGAGCTCGACGTCGGCCGGCTCGTCCACCGTCCACACGTGCACCTCGTGGCCCAGCTCGCGCAGCCGGGGCACCAGCTGCGGCTTGGCCTTGATCAGCTCGATGCCGGGGCCGGCGATCCGGGCCCCGCCCGGCAGCGGCTGCCCGGGGCGCAGGCGGCCCAGCAGCGGCAGCATCCGTTCGATCAGGAACACCCGCCGGTAGTCGGGCGCGGCGGCGGCCACCCGGTTCAGCGCGATCGAGGAGAAGCTCATGATCCGGGCGGACGGGCGCTCGCCGTCCGGCGCGGTGCCGATCTTGTACCGCTCCAGGGTGCGCAGCAGCTCGGCCTCGACCCGGCCGCGGAACCGCACCGGGTGCTTGGTCTCGATCGCCAGGTCCACCGGGCGGCCGCAGTCCACCACCAGTTCGAGCAGCCGCTCCAGCCGCAGCACGCCGCGCAGCTCGGGGTCGGTGCTGGGCCGGCCGGTCTTCCAGGCGCCGAAGTCGTACGCCTCCAACTCGGCCAGCGTCATCGCGGAGACGGTGCCGCGGCCGTTCGAGACCCGGCCGATCCGGCGGTCGTGCACGCAGACCAGGTGGCCGTCGGCCGTCACCCGCACGTCGCACTCGACGGCGTCCGCGCCCTCGTCGAGCGCGCGCCGGTACGCCGCGAGGGTGTGCTCGGGCAGGGCGTGGGAGGAGCCGCGGTGGGCGATCACCTGGACGGAGGGCGTGGTGCGCGCCGCCGCCGAGGGCAGTTCTGGGCTGGTCACGGCCCCAACGATAGGGGGCGCGGGTGAACCCGGGGCGAAGCCGGTCCCAACCTGCGGGGCCGGCTCCGCCCCCGGTGCGTCAGGCCCGGGCGGTGCGGCGGGTCAGCGGGGTGAGGCCCCAGGTGACCAGCGCCGGCACCAGGAAGGCGAACAGCGAGGCCGAGGTCCACTCCTGCGGGGTGAAGTGCAGGGTCCGCTGGGCCGAGGTCCAGAAGTCCACCCATCCGTCGCCCACCGCGGTCGGCGCGATCAGCTGGTAGACGGCGAAGCCCAGCACCCACGGCAGCAGCATCAGCCAGCGGGACGGTGCCCGCTCGGAGAGGTCCCAGCCGTGCCGGCCGGCGCCGAAGAAGTAGTCCACCGCCAGCACCGCCAGCAGCGGTACGAAGACCGAGCCGATCAGGCCGAGGAAGTTGCTGTAGGTGTCGGTGAACCGGTCGATGCGCAGCGCCAGCACGGTGGTCAGCACGCCGATCCCGCCGCTCAGCACCCGGCGGTCCACCCGCGGCAGCAGGTTCTGCAGCGACATCGCGGTCGAGTAGACGTTGGCGAAGGACTGGTCGGTCTCGCGCAGCACCAGCACCAGGAGGAACAGCCAGCCGGCCCAGACACCGAGGAAGGAGTCGAAGATCCGGCTCGGGTCGCCGTCGGACTGGAGCAGCGCCATCAGGCCCAGCACGTAGCACCAGACCTGGGCGACGGTGTAGCCGGAGAAGCTGCCCCAGAAGGCCGACTTCGGGCTGCGCGAGTGCCGGGTGTAGTCGGCGGCCATCGGGACGAAGGAGATCGACACCGCGATCATCGCGTCGGTGGCGCCCAGGAAGCCGTGCCAGTTGCCCGCGCCCGGGTCCGGCACGCCCTGGCGGCCCAGCTGGACGGTGAAGTACACCATCGCGACCGCGACCGCCCCGGCCACGAAGCGGCGCAGCACCGCGATCGAGCCCAGCGGCCAGATCGTCAGCGCGGTGGTCAGCGCGCCCGCGAGCAGCACGAACAGCCAGCGGTAGTCGCTGGTGTGGGCGACGGTCTGGGCGCCCGCCGCGATGGTCAGCAGCTCGAACACGCCCCAGCCGACGCACTGGACGATGTTCAGCACGGTCGGCAGGTAGGACAGCCGGGTGCCGAACAGGCCGCGCAGGTTGGCCATCGCCGGGGCGCCGGTGCGGGCCCCGATCAGCGCGGCGACGCCGAGCATCGCGGTGCCGACCGCCGTACCGGTCACGATCGCCGTCACCGCGGCGGCCAGCGACAGCTCGCTGCCCTTCTCGCCGAGCACGGTCGCGGCGGTGGAGAAGCCGATCAGGCTGACGCCGAGGTTCATCCACAGCGCGAAGTGGTCCCGGAAGCGCAGGGTGCGCGGCGGCTCGGTGTCCAGGACCAGCGGTGCCTCGACGCGGTGGTCCAGCAGCGCGGCGCCGGCGCCGGCCGGGTCCGGCGGGAAATCCTTGGACGCGGGCGCGCCCGGAGAAGAGGATGGCGAAGCAGGCGGCATGGCCGATACTCCCTACGCCGGCATTACCCGGACAGGTTCCGGCGGTCAGCGCCCCCTCGAC
Organism: Kitasatospora sp. NPDC059160; assembly: GCF_042755465.1. Lineage (NCBI taxonomy): Bacteria > Bacillati > Actinomycetota > Actinomycetes > Kitasatosporales > Streptomycetaceae > Kitasatospora > Kitasatospora sp. NPDC059160. The sequence continues at coordinate 7,326 of NZ_JBHZCN010000037.1, forward strand.
GGTCCGCCGGTCACTGGCCTGGCGTACGGTCGACATGCGCACTCTCAGCCTGGTCGGTCCAAGCTCCCGCGTGTCAGTTTGGAGCGACAGGCTAACCGGCACGGGTACGAACGCCAAAGGCCACGGGGTGCGCGGTCCGCATCGCGGGACGCCCGGCGGGGGTGGGGAGCCCCGGTTGTCGGTGGCGGCTAAGGATTCTTATGAGTTATTCAGAGGGGTCCTTACGGCAATCGAATCGCCGGTGCGAAAAACTATGGTCCTTGGTTCTGTCAGCTATGGAGGTCGTCCGTGAGCACCGAGCGCGAGGTTGGGCCCACCGGGCCGCAGGGGGAGCAGCCCGCGGGGGCCCCGGAGGCGGCGGGTGCCGTTCCCGACGGCACCGCTCAGGGCGGCCACAAGCCGACCATGGCCTTCAGCCGGGTTCCCGAGCCGAAGGACGAACCGGTGGACAACCCGGTGGCCGGGCCGGTGGACGGGTCGGCCGACGCCGCCCCGGCCGACAGCGGGCACCAGCCGACCATGGCGTTCGGCCGGGTCCCGGAGCTGGCCGCCGCGAGCGCGGCGGCCGAGGCCGCCCCGGCGGAGGGCGGGCACCAGCCGACCGTCGCCTTCACCAAGGTGCCCGCGCCGGAGGCCCCGGCCGCGCCGGCCGCGCCCGCCGTCGAGGAGCCCGCCGTCGACCCGGCCACCGGCTACATCGACGCCCCGCCGCCGGTCCTGCCGCCCGCGCCGCCCGCCCCGGCCCCGGTCGCCGCCGCTCCGGCCGCGCCCGCCCTGCCGCCGGGCACCCCGGGCACCAACCCGTACGCGACCCCGACCCACGGCGTGCCCGCCGCCGGCGCCCACGAGGGCTACGGCGTCCCGGCCGCCAACGCCCAGGAGCCGTACGGCGCCCCGGCCGCCGGTGCGCCCGTCGCGCCCGGCGCACCCGGGCACCACCCCTTCGGCGCCGGCCAGCCGCTCGGCGGCTGGGGCGGCGGCCACGACGCCGGCGCGGGCCACCCCGGCGGCCCCGGCGGTCCGTTCGGCTACCCCGCCGAGTACCCCGGCGGCCCGGGCGGCCACGGCCCGCGCAAGAAGCGCGGCGGCCTGGTGGCCCTGCTCGCGGCCGTCGCGCTGGTCGCCGGCATCGCGGGCGGCGCGGTCGGTGTGGTCGCCAGCGACCACGCCGGCAGCAGCAGCTCGGCGGACGACCACCGCAGCACCACCGTCCAGGCCAGCAACACCCAGAAGAACGAGCCCGTCCCCGGGTCGATCGCCGCCATCGCCCAGAAGGCGCTGCCCAGCGTCGTCACCATCAAGGCGCAGAACAGCACCGAGTCGGGCACCGGCACCGGCTTCGTCTTCGACACCGAGGGCCACATCCTCACCAACAACCACGTGGTCGCGCCGGCCCTCAACGGCGGCAAACTGACCGTCAAGTTCGCCGACGGCACCTCCTACACCGCCTCGGTGCTGGGCCACGCCGAGGGCTACGACGTCGCCGTGGTCAAGATCGACAACCCGCCGAAGAGCAAGCTGTCGCCGCTGCCGCTGGCCGACTCCGACAAGGTCAACGTCGGTGACGCCACCGTCGCGATCGGTGCGCCGTACGGCCTGGAGTCCACCGTCACCAGCGGCATCGTCAGCGCCAAGGACCGCCCGGTCGCCTCCGGCGACGAGACCGGCTCGCAGGCCTCGTACATGAACGCCCTGCAGACCGACGCCTCGATCAACCCCGGCAACTCCGGCGGCCCGCTGCTGGACTCCAGCGGCGCGGTGATCGGCATCAACTCGGCGATCCAGTCCAACGCCTCCGCCAACGGCCGGGCCGGCAGCATCGGCCTGGGCTTCGCCATCCCGATCAACCAGGCCAAGTGGGTCGCGGACACCCTGATCAAGACCGGCAAGCCGGTCTACGCCAAGCTCGACGTGCTGCGCAACGACGACTACAAGGGCGACGGCGCGCAGATCCAGACCAAGGACGTCCAGGGCCAGCCCGCCGTCACCCCCGGCGGCGCGGCCGACAAGGCCGGCCTCAAGCCGGGCGACGTGATCACCAAGCTCGGCGGCGCGCCGATCGAGAACGGTCCCGCCCTGGTCAGCCGGATCTGGACGCACAAGCCGGGCGAGACCGTCGACGTCGAGTACACCCGCAACGGCCAGACCATGACCACCAAGGTCACGCTCGGCCAGCGGGACGGCGATCAGTGACCCCCGGGCCCGCGGAATCGTGTGCGCCGAAGGCCGTCGGACCCGTTAGGCTGACCTCCGCCTGGAGAGCTGCCCGAGCGGCCTAAGGGAACAGTCTTGAAAACTGTCGTGGCGTGACCCGTCACCGTGGGTTCGAATCCCACGCTCTCCGCCGGTAGGAGAAACCACCTGCTCAGGGCGGGTGCCGAGATCGTTTCGGCACCCGCCCTCGGTGTTTTCCGGGGCGGGCCGGCGGCGGGCCGACGGTGCGCCGACGCGGGGTCGCGGCCGGGCCGGCGGCCGGGGGTTGACCCTGACACAGGGGGAGACGGTGGAGTGGGAGCACCATGTTGAACATCGGAGACTTCGCCGTCCACGGCCGGGTGTCGGTGCGGATGCTGCGCCACTACGACGCGATCGGCCTGCTCACACCCGCCAGGGTGGACCCGGCCACCGGGTACCGCTCCTACGAGGCGGTCCAACTCGCCCGGCTGAACCGGGTGATCGCGCTCAAGGAGCTCGGCTTCACGCTGCAGCAGGTGCGGGCCGTGCTGGACGAGCACCCGGACCCGGCCGAGCTGCGCGGGATGCTGCGGTTGCGGCGGGCCCAGCTCGCCGAGGCGATCGCGGCGGACGAGCAGCGGCTGGCCCGGGTGGAGGCGAGGCTCCGGACGATCGAGAGTGAGGGGAACATGTTCGAGCACGATGTCGTGGTGAAGCCCGTTCCGTCCGTGCGGGTGGCCCAACTGAGCGGTGTGGCGGCGAGTTACGCGCCGGAGGACATCACCCCGGTGATCGGCCCGCTCTTCGACGAGCTGTGCCGGCGGGTGGAGCAGGCCGGGATCGAGGTGGTCGGGCCGTCCGTCGCCCGGTACGAGGACGGGCCGGAGGGCGACGGTTCGGTGGTCGTCCGGGTGGCCCTCCAGGTCGCGCCGTCCGTGCGGGCCGGCCGGGACGACATCGAGGTGGTCGACCTGGCGCCGATCGAGGAGGCGGTGACCATCGTCCACCGCGGCTCGATGGACGACGCGATGGGCAGCTTCCAGGCCCTGGCCCGCTACATCGACCAGAACGGCTACCGCTCGACCGGCTACGCCCGGGAGCGCTACCTGGAGACCCCGGCCGACCGGTCCGGCTGGGTCGTCGAGTTCCAGGAACCGGTGGTCCGCAGGTAGCGGCCGCCGCTTGCCCTCGACCAGGTCGAGGGTCCTAGCGTCACCCGGCATGACCACCGCGACCTCCGCCGGGACGGCCCGGCGCACCGCCCTGCCCCGGCCGTACCTGCTCTGGCTGGCCGGGGCCCAGGCCGGGCTGCTGGGTGACGCCGCGCTGTCCTTCGCCCTCGGCTGGGCCGCCTCCGGGTACGGCGGCGGGGCGGCCGGGCTGGTGCTGACGGCGGTCACCGTGCCCCGTACGGTGCTGGTCCTGCTGGGCGGGGCGGTGGCGGACCGGTTCGGCGCCCGCCGGGTGATGCTCGTCGGGGACGCGGTGATGCTGGTGGTGACCGCCGCACTGGCGCTCGCGGTGGCCGGCGGCCGGGGCGCGCCGCTGTGGCTGCTGGTCGGGGCGGCCGTGGCGACCGGGGCGGTCGACGCGTTCCACCTCCCGGCGAGCGGCTCGATGCCGCGCCGGCTGGTGCCCGCGGACCGGCTGCCCCGGGCGCTCGCGCTGCGGCAGGCCGGCGGGCAGTGCGCGGTGCTGCTCGGGGCGCCGCTGGGCGGCCTGCTGGTCGCCGGGGGCGGGCTCGCGGGCGCGGCGGCGGCGGACGCGGTGAGCTTCGCGGTCGTCCTGCTGGTCCTGCTGCGGGTCCGGCCGGACCGGGAGGGGCCCGGTCCGGCTCCCGCCGCCGCCCCGGTGGGCCTGCTGCGGGAGGCGGGGGCGGGCGTCCGGCTGGCCCTGGGGGATCCGCTGCTGCGGGCCGCGCTGCTGCTGACCGGGGCCGCCGCGGGGGCGCTGCTGCCCGTGGTCTCGCTGCTCGGCCCGCTGCTCGCCCGGGCACACGGCTGGGCGGCGGGCACCGCCGGACTGGTGACCGCCGGTCAGGCGGCGGGGGTGCTCGCGGTGGCGGCGGCGGTCGCCTGGCGCGGCGGGCTGCCCCGGCCGGGGGTCGGGGCGGCCGCCGGGCTCTGCACGGCCTCGGCGGGCACCGTGCTGCTGGCACTGTCCGGCGGTCCGGGGGCGGCGGTGGTCGGCAGCACGGTGGTGGGCCTCGGCTCCGGACTGTTCGCCTGCCACCTCGGGCCGCTGGTGCTCGGCGGTGCCCCGAACTCCCATCTCTCCCGGGTGCAGGCCCTGTTGACGCTGGTGCAGAGCCTCGCCCTGGTGCTGTCCACCGGGCTGCTCGGGACGGCCGCGGACGCGACGGGAGCCGTCCCGCCCGCCCTGCTCTGCGCCCTCGCCACCGGGGCGGCCGGGCTGGCGGCCCTCGCCACCCCGGTGCTGCGCCGGGCCTGACCGACCGGCACCGCCGGTCGGCGGGACACCGGCCGGCGGCCGGTGGCCGGTGCCGAGGCCCACTTGCCCGGCTCCGGGCCTCGGGGCAGAGTGCGGAGGTGGCGGCGGCGCGGTGGTGACTGGAGGCGGCGATGAGTGATCTGACGGACCGACTGGCGCTGGGCCTCCCGGCGGAGGCGGTGGTGGTGGATCCGGACGTGACCGCCGCCTACAGCCACGACATGGCGGGCTTCTGCGCCGCCGGGACGCCCGCCGTGGTGGTCTTCCCGGAGACGGTCGAGCAGGTGCAGCACGTGCTGCGCACCGCGACCGAGCTGCGGGTGCCGGTGGTGCCGCAGGGGGCCCGGACCGGGTTGTCGGGGGCGGCGAACGCCGTCGACGGCTGCGTCGTGCTGTCGCTGGTGAAGCTGAACCGGATCCTGGAGATCGACCCGGTGAACCGGGTGGCGGTGGTCGAGCCGGGCGTGGTGAACGCGGAACTGTCGCGCGCGGTCGAGGAGTTGGGTCTCTGCTACCCGCCGGACCCGTCCAGCTGGGAGTCCTGCACGATCGGCGGCAACATCGGCACCGGCGCGGGCGGGCTCTGCTGCGTGAAGTACGGCGTCACCAGCGAGTACGTGCTCGGGCTGGACGTGGTGCTGGCGGACGGTCGGCTGCTGTCCACCGGGCGCCGCACGGCCAAGGGAGTGGCCGGGTACGACCTGACCCGGCTGTTCGTCGGCTCGGAGGGCACCCTCGGGGTGGTGGTCCGGGCGGTGCTGGCGCTGCGGCCCGCGCCGGAGCCGCAGCTGGCGCTGGCGGCGGAGTTCCCCAGCGCGGACGCGGCGGGGGCGGCGGTCTGCGCGGTGATGGAGCGCGGGCTGACCCCGTCGCTGATGGAGCTGATGGACGCGGTCTCCGTCCGGGCCGTCAACGAGCTGGGGCAGATGGGGCTGCCGGAGTCGACCCGGGCGCTGCTGCTGGTGGCCTTCGACGGGCCGGACCGGGAGGCCGGGCTGGCCCGGGTCGCGGAGCTGTGCCGGGAGGCCGGGGCGACCGAGGTGGTTCCGGCCGAGGACCAGGCGGAGTCGGACCTGCTGCTGGCGGCCCGGCGGCTGGCGCTGCCCGCGCTGGACCGGCTGGGCACCACGATGATCGACGACGTGGCGGTGCCGCGCTCCCGGCTGGCCGAGATGCTCAACGGCGTCGCGGCGATCGCCGAGCGGCACGCGCTGACGATCGGGGTGGTCAGCCACGCCGGGGACGGCAACACCCACCCGATCGTGATCTTCGACGCCGCGGACCCGGAGCAGACGGCGCGGGCCCAGCGCTCCTTCGACGAGATCATGGCGCTCGGGCTGGAGCTGGGCGGCACCATCACCGGGGAGCACGGGGTGGGGCTGTTGAAGCGGGACTGGCTGGCCCGTGAGCTGGGGCCGGTCGGGCTGGACCTGCAGCGGCAGGTGAAGGCGGTCTTCGACCCCTTGGGCATCCTCAATCCGGGCAAGATGGTCTGATTTTCGGCGCGGATATCTTCTCCTCATGCGCATCCTTCGGCCCGCATTCTCGGTACGACTTTCCGATGGTCTGTGAATGGCTGGAAAGTCGACTTGGAAGGGTGGGCGAACCTTTCGGGGGCGTGTTCAGGGGTGGCCCGCGCCGGGGGTGGTGCGCCCGGAGGTTCGTACGGCACTGACGCGCCGTCGTCCGACGTCCGCGGAAAGGCCGCCGAACGGGCGAAGTCGCAGGTCAGTAGCGGTGTGTCGGCGCACTGTCCGATCTTCCGCCCGTTATGCGCGGCCCGGGTGGATATCACGCTAACGGGCGAAAACTGCTCCGTCGGCTAGTGCTTTGTCGATTTGTTGCGGAAGTCTTTCTCCCGGCGTCGCAGCCCGCAGGTGTTCGTCTGGCCGGCGAACCCCCGCACCATGCTCGACCAATGCACGATTAACGGCTTCTTGGAGGCTCACATGGCTCGCTTCAACACCCGCCGGGTGTCCGGGTTCCTGCTCGCCGCCCCGCTGGCGGCCGGTCTGCTGCTGGCCGGTGCCGGGGCCGCCGCCGCCGACAACGGCGCGGGCGCCGCGGCCGGTTCCAACGCCGGCGTGGTGTCCAACACGGGCACCGGCAACATCTTCGGCGGCCTCGACGGCAACTACGTCTCCAACCAGCAGACGGCCACCGGCGCCGGCGCCTCGAACCAGAACAACACCGTCGCGGTGAAGGACAACGCGGGCAACGTCCTGGCCGGTCAGGGCAACAAGAACATCAACGTCATCTTCGCCCCGATCTTCCCCTGACGGCCCCGGGTGCCACTGCCGGCGGGGGCGCCGGAGGTGGACGGCCGCGGGTGAGCTGAGCATCCGCGGTGGGGTCCGGAACGGTCACCGGGCGGGCTTCCCGCCCCGGGCGGACCGGGGAGACCGGACGAACGCATGGACCGGCCAGCGGAAAGGGTCGCCGCGAAGCCGGCCTCGTGGGCGGTGCCGCCATCGGCACCGCCCACGAGTGCGTCCGGGCCCGGGGCCCCACCGGCCCGCCACCCGCGCCCGGCCCGCGCGCCCGGCCCCTACGCCCCGCCCGTACGCCCCGCCCGCACGCGCCCCGCCCCCCGCGAGCGGCCCGGATCCCTCCAGCGAGGGCCCGCGCCCGGCGCCGTCGGTCCACGGCGGTACGGTTGCGCTCCGACAGCGCTCCACGTGCCCGGGCCCGGAACGGACGGCCCGGTCGGGGCGGCGACCGCGGCAATCGGAAGGAAGGCGCGCGATGGCGGCGGAGGACGAGGGCCTGACCGGCCCGGACGGGGCCAGGCCCGCACCGGAGCCGCAGCCGCAGCCGTGCCCGGCACCACCGGACGAGCGCCGGCCCGGGCCGAGGTCCGTCCCGGAACTGCTGCTCGGCCGCCCGCCGATGGCCCGCCCGCTGCCCTCCTTCGACCCCGCGGCCGCCCCCGCCGAGCCCGGCCCGCTGTTCGTGGACTGGCTCGCCACCGCCCTGGACGCCGGGGTGCTGGACCCGCAGGCCTTCACCCTCGCCACGGTCGACGCCGACGGCATGCCGGACGCCCGGGTGCTGGTGCTGCGCGACGTGGACGCGGCCGGCACCGGCTGGAACTTCTCCGCGGCCGCCGACAGCCCCAAGGGCCGCCAGCTCGCCCACCACCCGGCCGCCGCGCTGAACGTCTACTGGCCGCAGCTGGGCCGCCAGGTCCGGGTGCGCGGCAGCGTCGAGCGGGCCGCCGACCTGGTCGCCGCCGCGGAGTTCGCCACCCGCTCGCCCGCCGCCCGGGTCGGTGCGCTGGTCGGCCGGCAGAGCGAGCCGCTGGCCGAGCTGACCGAGTACGACGAGGCGGTGGCGGTCGCCCGGCGCCGGCTGGAGGCGACCCCGGACGCCGTCGCGCCCGGCCACGCGGTCTACACCCTGTGGGCGCACGAGGTGGAGTTCTGGCAGGGCGACGCCCAGCGCCGGCACGTCCGGCTGCGCTACACCCGCACCGGCCCGGTCCGCACCCCGGAGTGGTCCCGCACCCTGCTCTGGCCGTAGCGCCGTTGCCGTGAGGGGCCGGCCGCGCCCGGTCGGCGTCCTCCGGTCGGCCCCCTCCCGCCAACCGCCTCTCGCCAGCCCCCTCCCGTCAGACCCGTCCGGTCAGCGCCGTCCGGTCAGCGTGGCCCCCACGCTGGCCGCGACCACGCAGCCGATCCCGGCCAGCTGCGCGGCGCCCAGCAGCTGGCCGAGCACCACCAGCCCGACCAGTGCGCTGACCGCCGGCTCCAGGCTGACCAGCACGCTGAACACCCGCTGGGGCATCCGCCGCAGCGCCGTCATCTCCAGCGCGTACGGGAGCACCGGCAGCAGCAGCGCCACCCCGGCCGCCGAGGCGAGCAGCACCAGCGGCGAGGCGCCGGGGGCGGTCAGCCCGTCCCAGGCCTCGCCGAGCCCGAACGGCGCGAGGAACAGGGCGCCGACCGTCATCGACACCGCCAGCCCCTGGAAGCCCTGGAAGGCGGCGCCGACCTTGTCGGTGAACAGGATGTACAGCGCGTAGCAGCCGGCCGCGCCGAAGGCGTAGAGCAGGCCGACCGGGTCGAGCGAGCTGCCGCCTTCCCCTTCGCCGAGCAGGGTCAGCAGGACGACCCCGGCCGCCGCGAGCAGGGCCCAGAGCAGGTGGCTGGCCCGCCGGGCGAAGACCAGGGCGACCGCGAGCGGGCCGAGGAACTCGATGGTCGCGGCGGTGCCCATCGGCAGCCGGTCGATCGCCCCGGCGAACAGGAAGGTCATCCCGGCGGAGGCCATGCCGAGCAGCGCGGCCGCGGCGAGGTCGCGCGGGCGCTTGTCGCGCAGCCGGGGCCGGGTGACGGCGAGCAGGATCACCGCGGCGAAGCCCAGCCGCAGGAAGGTGGTGCCGCTGACCCCGAGCGGGCCGAACAGCGGCTTGGACAGGGCGATGCCGGTCTGCACCAGGAACATCGCGACCAGACACAGAAGCGGCGCCGGGATCCTGTCCGGGCGCCGCAGGGCCTTGCCGATCCGGCCGGTGGACCGGCCGGGGCGGAGCCCCGGGGGCGCCGTGGAGCCGGGCTCCCCACCTCGTCGCCGGCTGCCCCGCTCGCCGGCGGGCTCGCCCGTGGGGGCGGGCGGCGTGGCAAGGGCCTCGGCGACGGCGGCGGCCGAGGTGGGGGCGACGGTTTCGCCGGTATGGGAGGTGGGCATGCTGACGAGTTTGCCGTAAGGAGTGACCAACCAGCAAGCTCGTTACAACCCGTTCACGGAAACCGGGACGGATGCGGACGGGTGCGCCCGAAAGGGTGGACTCGAACGGGCCGCGCGGCGTGGCGGACGCGTTCGTCCGACGGTCCGTCAGTATCAAGGCCGGGTGCGCTGTCTCCGCCCGGCGGCCTTCCTCGCCGCCTCCCTCGTGCTCCTGCTGGCGACCGGCGGGACGGGCGTGAGCGCCGAGGCCTCCGTCCCGGCCGCCGCCGCCCTCCCGCGCATCCGGGCCGTCCGGCTCCCCGACCGGATCGGCCCGCCCCGGTTCCGCGACAACTGGAGCGGCGCGGCCTTCGACGTCTGCACCGCCCCCTCGACCGACGCCCTGCGGGCCTGGCGCGCCGCCTCCCCGTACGGGGCGGTCGGCATCTACGTCAGCGGCTCCCAGCGCGGCTGCCCCCAGCCCCGGCTCACCGCGGACTGGATCCACCAGGCGCGCTCGATGGGCTGGCGGTTCCTGCCGGTGCACGTCGGCCTCCAGGCGCCGTGCGCCGATCCGAGCCGCAAGCCCCGGCGGATCGACCCGGCCGAGGCCGCCCAGCAGGGCCGGGACGAGGCCGGCGAGGCCGTGCGCGCGATGCGCTCGCTCGGCTTCGGCCGGGGCGCCCCGGTCTACCTGGACATCGAGGCCTACCCGATGCGCGACGCCGGCTGCGGCCGGGCCGTGGTCGAGTTCACCCTCGGCTGGACCCAGGCCCTGCACGCGGCGGGCTACCGCTCCGGCTTCTACTCCAGCCTCGACTCCGGCGTCGCCGACCTGGCCGCCGCGGCCCGGGCCGGCAGCGGCCCGCTCCCGGACGCCGTCTGGTACGCCCACTGGGACGACCACGCCGACACCGCTTCCGCCGGCCCGCTCGGCCCGCAGCTCTGGGCCTCCCACCAGCGCGTCCACCAGTACCACGGCAACGTCCAGGAGACCTACGCCGGCGAGACCCTCACCGTCGACCGCGACCGGGTGGACGGCCCGACCGCCGGCTGACCGGGTACGTCCGGCCGGTCCCGTGATCCGTGCAACGGGTTCCGGATGCTGACAGCGGGCGGACGGAACGGCACAATCGGGCACGTCCACGCGCATTACCGCCCAGTAGGAAATGCCGTGGCACCGCCAGTGCCGCCAGGTCGAGGAGGACCCGTGTTCAGCACGATGCAGGACGTACCGCTCACCGTCGCCCGGATCCTGGAGCACGGGTCCACCGTCCACGCCCGTTCCACCGTCACCACCTGGGACGCGACCGGTCCGGTCGTCCGGACCTACGCCGAGGTGGGCGCGCGCGCCGCGCAGCTGGCGCACGCGCTGCGCGACGAGCTCGGGGTGACGGGCGACGACCGGGTCGCGACGCTGATGTGGAACAACGACTTCCACCTGGAGGCGTACCTCGCCGTCCCGGCGATGGGCGCCGTGCTGCACACCCTGAACCTGCGGCTGCCCGCCCAGCAGCTGTCCTTCATCATCGACCACGCCGCCGACCGCGTGATCGTCGTCAACGGCAGCGTCCTGCCGCTGCTCGCCGCCGTGCTGCCGCAGCTCGCGCCCACGCTCAAGCACATCGTGGTGGCCGGCCCCGGCGACCGCTCGGTGCTGGCCGGCTTCGCCGGCGGCGTGCACGACTACGAGGAGCTGATCGCCGACCGGCCCACCGACTTCCCGTGGCAGCGGGACATCGACGAGCGCCGGGCCGCCGTGCTCTGCTACACCTCCGGCACCACCGGGGACCCGAAGGGCGTGCTCTACAGCCACCGGTCGATCTACCTGCACTGCATGCAGGTCAACACCGGCGACAACTTCGCCTTCACCCCGCGCGACACCGCCCTGCCGGTGGTCCCGATGTTCCACGTGAACGCCTGGGGCATCCCGCACGCCGCCTTCATGTCCGGCGCCAACCTGCTGATGCCGGACCGGTTCCTCCAGCCCAAGCCGATGGCCGAGATGATCGCCGCCGTCCGTCCCACCGTCAGCGCCGCCGTCCCGACCATCTGGAGCGGCCTGCTGGACGAGCTGGACGCGGGCGACTACGACACCTCCAGCCTGCGCATGGTCGTCATCGGCGGCAGCGCCTGCCCGCCGTCGCTGATGAAGGCCTACGACGACCGCCACGGCATCCGGGTGCTGCACGCCTGGGGCATGACCGAGACCTCCCCGCTCGGCTCCTTCGCCCAGCCGCCGGGCGGCCTCACCCCCGAGGAGGAGTGGCCGTACCGGATCACCCAGGGCCTCTTCCCGGCCTCGGTCGAGGCCCGGCTGATCGGCCCGGGCGGCGAGCGGATGCCGCACGACGGCGTCTCGGCCGGCGAACTGGAGGTCCGCGGCCCGTGGATCGCCGCCGCCTACTACGGCGGCGCCGGGCAGGACCCGGTCCGCCCGGAGGACAAGTTCTCCGAGGACGGCTGGCTGCGCACCGGCGACGTGGGCACCATCACCGCCGACGGCTACCTGACCCTCACCGACCGGGCCAAGGACGTCATCAAGTCGGGCGGCGAGTGGATCTCCTCCGTCGAGCTGGAGAACGCCCTGATGGGCCACCCCGAGGTGGCCGAGGCCGCCGTGGTCGCGGTGCCGGACGAGAAGTGGGGCGAGCGCCCGCTGGCCACCGTGGTGCTGCGCCCGGGTGCCGCCGTCGGGCTCAGGGACCTGCGGGCCTTCCTGGCCGAGCGGATCGCCTCCTGGCAGCTGCCGGAGCGCTGGGCGATCGTCGAGTCCGTCCCGAAGACCTCGGTCGGCAAGTTCGACAAGAAGGTGATCCGGGCCAGCTACGCGGCCGACGAGCTGGACGTCACCACGCTCGGCAAGGAGTAGCGGACACACCGGAGGGCCGGCCCCCGTACGAACGGGGGCCGGCCCTCCGGCACGTCCGGGCTCAGCCCGCGGCGGCGACGCCCGCCTCGCCCATCGCGCCGATCCGCCCGAGCAGGTCGACGATCCGGGACTGGACGTCCTCGCTGGTGGAGCGCTCGGCGAGGAACAGCACCGTCTCGCCGGTGCGCAGCCGGGGCAGTTCGCGCGGGTCGAGGTCCACCGAGGTGTAGACCACGAGCGGGGTGCGGTGCAGCCGGTCGTTGGCGCGCAGCCAGTCCAGCAGTCCGATCCGGCGGCGGCGGATCTGGAACAGGTCCATCACCACCAGGTTGGGCTGCACGCTGCTGGCCCGGGCGACGGCGTCGTTCTCGTCCACCGCGTGCTCGACGTGCATGCCGCGCCGCTCCAGGCTGCTGATCATGGCGGCGGCGATGTCCGGGTCGCCCTCGACCAGCAGCACCCGCGGGGCGTGGTGCTCGCCGTCGCGCGGGGCCAGGGCACGCAGCAGCACGGCCGGGTCGGCGCCGTACGCGGCGTCCCGGGTGGCCTGGCCGAGGCCCGCGGTCACCAGCACCGGGACCCGGCTGTTGAGCGCCGCGGTGCGCAGCGACTGCAGCGCGGTACGGGTGATCGGGCCGGTCAGCGGGTCGACGAAGAGCGCCGCCGGGAAGGCGTTCGCCTGGGCGTCCACCTCCTCGCGGGAGCGGACGATCACCGGCAGGTAGCCGCGGGCCTGGAGCGCCTGGCCGGTGGCCGGGTCGGGCTCGGGCCAGACCAGCAGCCGGCGGGTGTTGGCCAGTTCACCGGACGCGGCCTGCGGCTGCTCGGCGTCCGGGCGGTCGCTCCGGGCGGCGGGCAGTTCGGCCAGCGCGCGCGGCGCGGCCGGTACGGGCGGCTGCGGGGCGACCGGCACCGGGGCGGCGGACGGTCGCGGCGGCGCCAGTTCGGCCAGTCCGCTGCCGACCGGGCGGGGTCCGTCCGGCTCCTCGGCGGCGGGCAGCGCGGGCCGGGCCGGCTCCAGCGCGCCGCCGGTCTGCGCAGCGGGTGCTCCGGCCGGGGCGTCGGCGCCGGGCCCGGGCGGTACGGAGAGCCGGCGGCGGCGCCCGGTCGGTGCGACGGCGGGTTCGGCCGGGGCGGGTGCCGGACCGGCGGGCAGGGCGTGTTCCAGGCCGGGGTAGACCGGGGTGTCGCCCACGCCGGGGAGCGCGAAGCCGCCCGAGGAGTCCTCGGCGGAGGGCAGGGCGCGGCGTCTGCGCGGCTTGGCCTCGCCGCCGTCCTCGGCGGCGCCGTTCGGCGGCGGTTCGACGGGAGCGGACGTGGGCGCGGATGTAGGAGCGTCGGCGGGGGCGGCGGCGGCGGGCGCCGGGCCGAGCGCCAGCGGCTCACGGCCGGCCGGCCGGCCCTGCGCCGGGCGCGCGCCCTCCACGGGTACGGCGTAGGCGGGGCCGGAGCGGCCGTCGTCCTTGCCCCAGGGGTCGCTCTGCGCCGCCTCCGGGGCGGCCGGGCCGGGGCGGCCGTAGGCGGGGTCGTTGCCGGTGCCGTTCCACTGCTCGGGGACGGCCCGCTCGACCCGGGCGGGGGCGTTCGGCCACTGGTCGGCGGGAGCGGTCGGGTCGGAGCTCCCGGAGGGTCCGGCTTCGATGGCGGGCCGGCCGCGGCGGCCGCGGCGCTCGGCCGGGGCCTCCTCGGCGGGTGCCTGCTCAGGCTCGGCGGCCTCCCGGGTGACCGGTGCGTCGCCGGGGCGGCCGGGGCCGGTCGGGGTGCCGGTGGGGGTCGGGGTGCCGGAGGCGGGGGCGGGCCGGGCGGATCCGGCGGCGTCGCCGCTGGTGGGCAGCTGCGGGATGCCCGGCAGCTCGGGCAGGACGGCGCTGTCGCCCTCCTTGGGCCGGTCCGAGCGGCCCTCGGCGGAGGCGCGTTCGGCGGCGGCCTTCGCGGCGGCCGGGTCCAGCGGCAGCTCGACCACGTAGGTGGTGCCGGCCTTGCCGGGCAGCTCGTGCGGCTGGAGCACGCCGCCGTGGCGCTCGACCACCGCGCGGGCTATCGGCAGGTGGACGGGGCTGCCGCCGACGCCGGGGCCGCGGATCTCGACCCGGGCGACCTCGCCGCGCTGGGCGGCGGCCAGGACGACGGTCGGCGGTTCGGCGGGAGCCGGCGGGGTGGGCGGGCCGCCCAGCCCGGGCACGGACAGGCCGGGGACGGACAGGCCGGGGGAGGGGGCGGTGGGGGCGTCCAGCGCGAGGCCGGTGCCGCTGACGTCGGCGACCAGGTGGGCCAGCGCCTGGGCGAGGCGCCGCTCGTCGGCGATCACCTCGACCGCGGCGGCGTGCACCGAGAAGCGCACCCGGCCGGGGCCGACCAGCTCGCCGGCCTCCTCGACGGCCCGGCGGACCACCTTGTCCAGGCCGACCGGGACCTGCTTCGCGGTCCGGCGCCCGCCCTTGCCGTCCTTGCCGTCCTTGGTCTCCTTGGTGTCCTTGCCGTCCCGGCCCTCGGCCGGTGCGCCCTCGCCGGCCTCGGAGCGCTGGTGCTCCAGCACGCCGTCGATCAGCTTGCCGAACCGGCGGCACTCGTCGGCGAGCCGGCGCAGGGTCCAGTTGGCCTCGGGCCAGAGCTGCCCGGCGGGGTCGGCGGCGAGGCGGTCCAGCCGCTGGTTCAGCGCGCTCAGCGCGCCGCCGAGCTCGTTCTCCAGGACGGCGGTGAGGTGCTCGTTGCGGGCGACCAGGGCGAGTTCGCGGCTGCGGTCGGTGAAGGTCATCACCGCGCCGACCAGTTCGTCGCCGTCCCGGACCGGGGCGGTGGTGAGGTCGACGGTGACCGGGCGGCCGTCCTTGCGCCACAGCACGGTGCCGCGCACCCGGTGCTTGCGCCCGGAGGTCAGGGTGTCCAGCAGCGCGGACTCCTCCAGCGCCAGCGGGGTGCCGTCGGCCCGGGAGTGCTGGATCAGCGGGTGCAGCTCGCGCCCGCCCAGCTCGCTCGCCCGGTACTCCAGGATGTGCGCGGCGGCCGGGTTGACCAGGACGCAGCGGCCTTCGAGGTCCACGCCGAGCACGCCCTCGGCGGCGGCCCGCAGGATCATCTCGGTCTGCTTGTGCTGGCGGCGCAGTTCGGTCTCGACGCCGAGCCGCCCGGAGAGGTCGCGGACCAGCAGCAGGAGCAGGTCGGAGGACGAGGAGGCGCGGGGGCCGTCGCGGTAGGGCTCGTAGGGGGAGCGTCCGTAGCCGTCGCCGCCGTCGGTGGCGAAGTCGTTGCCGGAGACCTCGACCGGGAAGGTCGTTCCGTCGGTGCGGTGGGCGGTCATCCGGACCGGACGGTCCAGGGCGTCGGCGTCGCGGGTGGCCGGGCGCATCGAGCCCGGGATCCGGCTGGGATCGAACTCGGGCAGCAGGCCGAGCACGCCCATGCCGACCAGCGAGGTGCCGGGCGCCTGCAGCGCCTGGACCGCTGCGCTGTTGGCGTCCACCACGGTGCCGTTGCTGTTCACCAGCAACAACGCTTCGGGCAGGGCGTCGAGTATGGCGTCGAGGCGAGCAGCGCCTCGGATCGGCCTGCTGCTCACGTCGACAGGTCTCCTCGGCTCAAGGCAGCTCCTCCGGAGTCGGCAGTATCTCATTCTTCTTTGCGGCGGGAGTGACCCGCCTAGTAACGTTGGCGGTGGTTGGTGCCGAGCCCCACGGTTGTGGCATCATCACTGACACACGGAACGGGTCCGCTCGCGCGGGTACGGTCCATGTGGGGAGGCTTCGCCTAGTCCGGTCTATGGCGCCGCACTGCTAATGCGGTTTCGGGGTTATTCCTGATCGAGGGTTCAAATCCCTCAGCCTCCGCCAGCCGGGGAGCCCCGTCGACGATCACGTCGGCGGGGCTCTTCGCATGTCCGGGGCCCGTTCGCCGGCCGGCCGGGACGGGGCCCCGGGTGGCCGTCCCGGGGTCGGATCAATCGATTTCGTCCTACGTCGCAGGTCATGTAATGTTGTCCACGCAACGCCCCGGGGGCATGGTTCACCAGGGCGAGCGCTCATAGCTCAACGGATAGAGCACTTGACTACGGATCAAGAGGTTGCAGGTTCGAATCCTGCTGAGCGCACCAGCGAGAAGCCCCCGGCCACCGGCCGGGGGCTTCTCCGTTTCCGGGCACGGTTTCCGCCGCTGAGCGGGCGCTGGTCACTCCAGGTCGGTCCGGTTGATCCAGGGCACGTCCCGGCGGTCCAGGAACCAGTCCGAGCTGGTCAGCGGCCGGGCCCGGTTGAAGGTCACCGGCGCCGGGTCGTGCCGGACCAGCTCCGGGGCGGCCCCCAGGGCGAGCAGCAGTCCGGCGAGCTCGGCGACCAGCTCCGGCGGCCCGGAGAGGTGGACCTCCCAGCCGGTGAAGTCACCCTGCCCGAGCAGCGTCTCCCGCAGCAGCGCGGTGGTCGCGCCCGGACCGGCGGGCCGGTCGGGGGCGGCGGTCAGCACCCGCAGCCGGGCCTGGCGGGTGAGCATCCGCCGCACGGTGTCCAGGTCGTACTGCCCCGCCGTCGACCGGGCGGCCAGCAGCACGGTGGCCACCCGCTCCGGCTGCCCGGCGGCGAGCTCCTCCAGCAGCGCCTTGGTCTGCCCCCAGCCGCTGCCCGCGGCGACCAGCAGCAGCGGCCGGTCCGAGGCGGGGGCGAGCACGGCCTCGCCCAGCGGCGGTCCGAGCCGCAGCAGCTCGCCGGGCATCACGTCCTCCACCAGGACCGGGCTGAGCAGCCCGCCGGGCACCCGCCGCACGTGCAGTTCCAGGCTGCCGTCCGGGCGCGGGGCGTTGGCGAGCGAGTACGGCCGCCAGACCCGGGGCCTGCGGGGGCTGCTGAGGGTGACGTACTGGCCGGCCGTGAAGGGGTACGGGCGCATCGGGGCCAGGGTGAGCACGACCAGGTCGGGCGCGGCCCGGCGGCGGCGGGCCACCTCGGCCTCCCACCAGGCGGGGTGGTGCTCCGGGAGCTCCCCGGCGGCCCCGCACATGATCCGGGCGATCACGGTGTAGGCCTCGGACCAGGCCTTCTCGGTCTCCAGTGTCCAGGAGTGGCCGGAGCACTGCCGCAGCGCGGCGATCAGGCTGGCCCCGACGGCCGGGTAGTGCTCGGGCGCGGCCTGGAACTTCCGGTGGTCGCGCCCGAGCGCCCGCAGGTACGCGGTGAGCCGCTCGGAGTCGTCCAGTTGCCGCACGATCCGGGTGAGCGCGGCGAACAGCCGGTCCCGCTGCTCGTGCAACTGGGCCGGGAAGAGCGGACGCAGGCCGGGGTTGTGGCTGAACAGGTGGGCGTAGAAGTAGGTGGTCAGGTGGTCGGCCCGGCGTTCCACGACGGCGAAGCTGGCGCGGATGACCGCGGGGTCGAAGGCCACCACGCCGCTCCCGGCTAGACCGACCGGGCTTCGGTGAGGGCCGCGCCCATGGTGTCGCCGACCACTCCGTAGACGGCGGTCCAGGCGGCCTCGGCCTCCGGGGTCCACGCGTCGCCGGCGTAGTGGGCGAGGGTGGCGAGCAGGCTCGCGCCGACCGCCGGGAAGTGCTCCACCAGCGCGCCGTACCGGGCGTGCCGCGCGCCGAGGTCGCGGAGCAGGCCGACCACGGTGTCGGTGTCCTCCAGGTGGGTGACCAGCGCGCCGAGGGCGGCGAACAGCCGGTCCTGCTGTTCGCCCAGGTGCTCGGCGAAGAGGCCGCGGACACCGGGATTGTGCTCGAACAGGTGCTGGTAGAAGTATTCGGCGACGACCGGGCCGTGGGGCTCCACCGCGGCGAAACTGCGCTTGACGAGTACGGGGTCCATAGTCACGGTGCCCGACTCTACTGAGCGGGTGGGTAATTCGAACAGAGTTCCTCGATGAATGGTCAGGTACCGGACACTGGTGTCCGTCTGATCAGCCGGAATTACCCTCTCTCCGCCATTCGGGTGGGTCCGGGCGTTCCCGGCGGGATCCATTACCGCCTAATGGATGAAATGCAGTCGTTTCGGGTACATCCCGTCCTGCCGCCCGGATGGCCGCCAATCGGGTGGGACGCGGCCAAAAGCGCAGGTGTCGGAGTATGACCGGTCCAGGATCGTGATTCCGTTTTGTCGGATCTTGTGCCCGGACTGCCCGCCGCCCCGGCAGCCGACCGTGAAGGAGAGCCGGATGAGCCGACAGTTTCCCCGCACAGCTGCCGTCCTGGCCGTTCTCACGGCCGGGGCGCTGAACGGTTGGAACGCCCCGCTCTCGGCGGCCCGGCAGGCCCCTGATTCCTGGTCGGCCGAACACCGGGCGGTGCTGCCCTCCGGACTCTCCGTCCAGTTCGACCTCACGGCCGAAACCGGAACGGCGGTCACCGCCGAGGCGGGCCGATTGGCCGATCGTTCCGGAGGGGGGCGTTCCGTCGGGTACGCGGACGGAATGCACGCCGGAGACCCGGCCCAGACCTTCCTCCTCACCCCCGACCGTCCGCAGACGGACGGTTCCTGGCGGACCGTCGGAACCCTCCGGCTGGGTTTCTCCCGGCCGGTCCGCAATCCCCGGCTGCACCTCAGCGGACTCGCCGCCGTCGCCACCGGGAATTCCGGCACCACCAGCACCGCGGCCCGACTGACCCTCACCGGCGGATCCCCCGCCGCCCCCGGCCTGATCGGGCGCACCGACTGGCCCGGCTGGACGGTCGACGGCAACGCCCTGGCACCCGCGGGCACCGACGGCTCCACCGACGCCGCCGCGGGCTCCGCCGCCGAGGGCACCCTGGAACTCACCGGGCCGGTCCGCACCGCGGTGTTCCGGATCGAGCAGCGCTCCACCCCCCGGGCCGGCAGCACCACCGCGCCGCCCGTCCTGCGGCAGGCCTACACCGTCACCGTGGACGAGGACCTCGGCACCGCGCCGCAGGCCTACGGCAACGCCTCGCACGTGCTCTCCGACCTCTTCCTGGGCGCCGACGCCACCGGCCCCGGCCACCGCGACCGCCGCCGCCCCGCCGTCACGGCCGACCGGCCGCTGGTCGAGCTCGACCACGACGCGGTCCGGCGCGGCAACCCCTTCGCGAGCCTGCCCGCCGGCCCGTCCGGCAGCCCGCCGCCGCCCAAACTCCAGCCCGGCCGCGGCGAGTACCAGGGCGCCGACCCCTCGCTCGGCTTCCCCGACGAGGCCGCCATCGGCCGGTACTACCGGGTCACCGTCCCGGTCGCGGTGGGCGACCAGCCCGCCACCCTGGCCGGCTGGATCGACTTCGACCACAGCGGCCGGTTCGACCCCGCCGACCGGGTGCAGACCGAGATCCCGGCCGGCGCCGACACCGCGACGCTGGAGTGGACCGTGCCGGCGGGCGCCGCCTCCGGCGACACCTGGGCCCGGCTGCGGATCGGCCGCGACACCAGCCAACTCGTGCCCTCCGGCGGCTTCGCCGACTCCGGGGAGGTCTCCGACCAGCGGATCAGGCTGACCGTCGGCGCCGCCCGGCCCGAGGTCGCCGAGCCGGTCGACGGCACCGTGCTGGCCGACGCCCGCCCCAGGATCAGCGGTGAGGGCGCCGTCGCCGGCGCCTCGATGGAGATCCGGGACGGCGACACCGTGCTCTGCCGGGCCAAGGTCGAGCGCAAGGGCGACTGGTCCTGCCGCCCCGGCAGCGCGCTCGCCGCCGGGCCGCACTCCCTGACCCCGGTGGAGACCACCACCGGCGGCGTGGTGCTGCGCGGCGAGCCCGCCAAGGTCACCGTGAAGACCACCCCGCCGACCGCGCCGGTGCTCACCCTCCCCGCCTACACCAATGACCCGGGGCTGCAACTCACCGGCACCGGCGAGGCCGGCAGCACCGTCTCGGTCACCGACCGGTCCGCCCCCGCGTCCGCCCCCGCGTCCACCCCCGCCTCCGCCTCCGCCTCCGCCGAACTGTGCAGCAGCGCGGTCCGCCCGGACGGCGGGTGGTCCTGCCTGCCGGTCGAGAACCTGGCCGACGGCAGCCACCAGCTCGCCCCCGTCGCCGTCGACGCGGCCGGGAACCGGACGGCCGGACAGCCGGTCGCGCTGGTCGTGGACACCGTGCCGCCGGACAAGCCGGTGCTCACCGCGCCCGCTCCCGGG
Organism: Kitasatospora sp. NPDC059160; assembly: GCF_042755465.1. Classification (NCBI taxonomy): domain Bacteria; kingdom Bacillati; phylum Actinomycetota; class Actinomycetes; order Kitasatosporales; family Streptomycetaceae; genus Kitasatospora; species Kitasatospora sp. NPDC059160. The sequence goes on from NZ_JBHZCN010000037.1 coordinate 27,553, forward strand.
GAGGTCCTGCGGGTCAGCCGGCCCAAGCTCGCCGGACGGGCCGAAGCGGGGGCGAACGTGCAGGTCGCGGCCGCTCCGACGGCGGGCGGCGACCGTACGGTGCTCTGCGGGGCCACGGCGGCGCTGGACGGGAGCTGGAGCTGCACCGCCGGCCGGGACCTGACGGACGGGGAACAGTGGCTGACCGTCACGGTCACCGACCGCGCGGGGAACGGGACTTCGGCGGATCCGGTGCGGGTGCGGGTGGCGGCTGCGGGGGTGGCGAGCCCTTCGGCGGCGAGCTCTCCGGCGGTCAGTCCTCCGGCGGTCAGTCCTCCGGCGGTCAGTCCTCCGGCGGTCAGTGCGCCGGTCGTCAGTTCTCCGGCGGTCAGTCCGTCCGCGGCCGGTCCTTCGGTGGTCGGTCCGTCAGGGGCGGTTCCGTCGGGGGCGGGTGGGGCGACGTCCGTGGCGGCGAGTGCGAGCCCGTCGGCTTCGGCTACGCCGTCGGCGGTGGTGGCGCCGACGGCCGTCGGGTCGCCGAGTCCGACCGAGGTGCCGGTGTTCCCGCCGATCCCGGTGGGGCTGCTGCCGATCGTCGTGCCGCCGGTGGCGCCGTCGGTGCTGGTGGCGCCGGCGGTGCCCCCGGTGCCGGCGCCGTCGGTGACGTCCGTTCCCGCGGTCCCGGCGGGGGTCTCGGCCGCCCCGACGTCCCCCGGCGCCTCCACCGGGTCCGGCACCTCGGCCCGTCCGCCGGTTCCGTTCGTTCCCGCCGGTCCCGCCGTCCCGGCCCCGCCGTCCGGGAGTGCGGTGCCGTCCCCGGGCGTCGGCTCGTCGAGAGCCCTGGCCGCCTCGCCCGGCGGCCGCCCGGCCCCGGTGGCCGCGTCCCCGTCGGAGGTTGCCGCCGTGCCGCTGTCGGCCGCTGACCAGGAAGGATCCAGGGCGAGCGGCACCGCTGCCCGGCCGTTGCCGGCGCCCCCGGCCGAGGGAGCGGCGGCCGCCCGGCCCCGGGAGGCCGGCCGGCACGGCCTGCTCGCCGGGGTGCTGCTGGTGCTCGCCGGAATCGGGCTGATCACCCGTCGGGTGTTCGCCCGTGGATCCGGTGCCCGACGGCGCTGACCTGCGCCGAACCGTCCCGACCACCCGACCATGTGCCTGCGCGTCAGGTCAGCTTTGGACGATTCGTCAGCAATTGTCGACACACCTCGGCTCAAATGTCGCATTTGATGACGTATGAACTTAGCCTGACTCTGGCACTGCCCGTCAGATCCGGGCCGCCCGTTGCGCGACACACCAGACCCAGAGGATCCGTGCATGGACGTCACCCGCGATTCTTCGCAGCGACCCGACCACCTGCCCAAGGCGTTCCCCCCGGCCCTGCCGGAACGTTCCGCCTCCGGCGCCAGCCCGCTGCCCAAGGTCTCGACCGTCAAGGCATCCAAGCCGGTCGGCCCGGCCGGCCCGGTCGACGGCGGTCCGGCCACGGCCCCGCTGGCGGTCGTCCCCGCGCCGTCCCCGGCCGGTCCCGTCGACCGGCGGGACCCGCTGGAGGCCGTCGCCCCGGAGACCGTCGAGCTCCCCGAGCTCGGCCCGGCCGATGCCTCCGCCGTCACCACCTCGCGCCGCCCCCCGCGGGCGGACCGGGCGCTGCGGGAGCACACCGCCGCCGTCCTGCCCGGCTGGGTCGCGCTGCTGGTGGTGCTGCTCGGCCTGGCCGCGGTGGGCTACGTGCTGCTGCGCACCGGCGTCCTCCCGCACTGGGACGGGCTGCCCGAACTGCGCAGCCCCGCCGCGCTGGCGAGCGGCCGGGCCGGGATCGACGCCCAGGACATCGCCGCGGTCAGCGCCGCCGGGCTGCTGGTGGTGCTCGCCCTGGCCGGCCTGCTGGCCAACGCGGGCGGCGAGACCCGGGTGCTGAGCCGCTGGGGCCGCTACCGGGGCACGGTGCGCAGAACCGGCCTGGTCTGGGTCAACCCGCTGCTGCGCCGCCGCCGGGTCGACGTGCGGCTGCGGCACTGGCGCAGCGAGCCGGTCAAGGTCGTCGACCGCACCGGCACCCCGATCGTGGTCCGGCTGCTGATCGTCTGGCGGGTCAAGGACACCGCGCGGGCGCTGCTTGCGATCGAGGACCACGAGGGCTACCTGCGCGAGCAGGTCCAGGCGGTGCTCACCCGCACCGCCTCCACCCTGCCGTGCGACAGCAACGCGGCGCCCGGCCCGGCGCTGCGCGACGGGCAGTGGTTCGCCGACGAGCTGACCCGGGCGCTGGCCGCCGAGGCGGCCCCGGCGGGCCTGGAGGTCTACTCGGTGCAGCCGCTGGCGCTGGACTACGCGCCCGAGGTGGCCGAGTCGATGCGCCGCCGCCGGCTGGCGGACCTGGACGCGGGCCTGCGGACCGTCCTGGTCGACGACGCGGTGGAGGCGGCGGCGCTGGCCGTCCGGCGCCTGGAGCGCGCGACCGCGCACGAACTGGACGAGGCCGCCCGCAGCGCGCTGATGGAACAGCTGCTGGTCGCCTTCGTCGCCCCGGCCGGAGTGGCCGCCTCGGTACCGCCCCCGGCCGCCCGGGCCGGGCGGAAGGAAGGACGACCCGCATGAGGATAGCCACCGGCGCGTACGCCGAACCCGGCACCGGCTCCGACGCCGATCCCGGTCTGATCGGCTTCGAGGAGCGCCTGGGCAGCATCCCCGCGATCACGGGCTGCGGCTGCCCGAACTGCGCGGCCCGGCCGCGCACCGCCCGGGACGCCGCGGTCGGCGGTGGCAGCCGAATACACCGGGCCGTGCGAAGTACCTGCCTGGCCACCACCGTGCTGGCGGGCGCCGGCGTGGTCGGCCTGACGGCCGGTGCGGGCTCCGCGCAGGCGGCGGCCGGCAAGCAGGGCTGGGACGGGTCGAAGTACTGGTTCAAGAACGGCAGCGGTCAGTGGCGTTGGACCAGCCACTACGACGTCTACGCCAGTCGCACCGGCCAGTCCGGCCAGTCCGGTTCATCCGGCTCTTCCGGTTCGTCCGGCTCGAAGACCGTCTCGAACGGCTCGGCCTCCTCCTGGGGCCCGCGCCAGGGCTGGGACGGGTCGAAGTACTGGTTCAAGAACGGCAGCGGCGAGTGGCGTTGGACCAGCCACTACGACGTCTACGCCAGTCGCACCGGCCAGTCCGGCGGCGGATCGGACCAGGGCTCCGGCGGGTCGGGCAGCCGCCCGTCCCCGGACACCACCCCGACCGCCGGGACCACCGAGGCGGCCGTCGACTACGCGCTCGCCCAGCTGGGCAAGCCGTACGTCTGGGGCGGTGACGGCCCGTCCGGCTACGACTGCTCCGGGCTGGTCCAGCAGGCCTTCCGGCGCAGCGGGATAGGCCTGCCCCGGGTGGCCGACGACCAGTACGCGGCGACCACGCCGATCAGCGCGGGCCAACTGCGCCGCGGTGACCTGGTGTTCTGGTCGGACAGCGGCCGGGCCTCGGGGATCCACCACGTGGGGATCTACCTGGGCGGCGGAAAGTTCGTCGAGGCACCCCGGCCGGGCAAGACCGTCCGGATATCGACGCTCAACTCGGGCTACTACCCGACCCACTTCGGGCGGCCGTAGCCGGGGAGCACACCGGGCCCCCGACAGCACGCCGCTGTCGGGGGCCCGGCGCGTGCTCAGGCGGAGGCGTCGGTGAGCAGGGCGGTCTGGGCGGGGGTGAGGGTGAGGGCGGCGGCGGCGAGCAGCGGGGGGAGCTGGTCGACGGTGCGGGCGCTGGCGATGGGGGCGGCGACCGTGGGGCGGGCGGCGAGCCAGGCGAGGGCGACGGTGGCGGGCTCGACGCCGTGGTCGGCGGCGACCTCGTCGAGGGCCGCCAGGACCTTGGGGCCGCGCGGCTCGGCGAGGTAGCGGGTGGCGCCCTCGGCGCGGGCGCTGTCGACGCCCGGGCCGCCCGGGCGGTACTTGCCGGTGAGGAAGCCGGAGGCGAGCGCGTAGTAGGGCACGGTGGCGAGGCCGTGCTCGGCGACCACCTCGGCCAGCGGGCCCTCGAAGGTGCCCCGGGACACCAGGTTGTAGTGGGGCTGGACCGCGACGTACCCGGCCAGGCCCTCGCGCTCGGCGAAGGACAGCGCCTCGGCGAGCCGCTCGGCGGAGATGTTGGAGGCGGCGACCGCCCGGACCTTGCCCGCGCGGACCAGCTCGTCCAGCGCCGTCACGAACTCCTCGACCGGGGTGTCGTCGTCCCGGTGGGTGTAGTAGAGGTCGATGTGGTCGACGCCCAGGCGGCGCAGCGAGCCCTCGACGGAGGACTTGATGGTGGCCGCGGCCAGGCCGGTCGCCTCGGGGTGGCTGCCGACCTTGGTGGCGATCACGATGTCGTCGCGGTTGCCCCGGCTGCGGAGCCAGTCGCCGATCACCGTCTCGGACTCGCCGCCGGTGTTGCCGGGTGCCCAGGCCGAGTAGGCGTCGGCGGTGTCGACGAAGTTGCCGCCCGCGGCGGCGTAGGCGTCGAGCACGGCGAAGGACTGCTGCTGGTCGGCGGTCCAGCCGAAGACGTTGCCGCCGAGGGAGAGCGGGTGGACGGACAGGTCGGAGGTGCCGAGGCGGACCCGGCTCTGGTTTCCGGTCATGCCCGCAGTCAACCAGGCCTGTGCGGCGGGCCATTCCGTCGGTCACACGGATTTCACGATCCGGTCGTACCGCCGTCGCACGCGCGGGTGGCGGGTTCGCCCGGAGAGGGGTCCGGGGTGTGCCTGAGGTGGGCGGATTCGTTAGAGTCCCTGCCATGGCTGACAACGACTACGACCCCGCCGGTAACACCCAGATGTTCCGGGCGTTCGTCGACGAGAGCCCGGCGCGTCCGGCACCGGGCTCCGTCTCCACCTACGGCAGCAGCAAGACCGGCGGCAGTCGCACCGGCGTGATCGCGCTGATCGCCGTCGTCGCCCTGGTCGTCCTGGGCGCCGTCGTCTGGCTGGCGGTCAAGTGACCCTCGCGCGGGTGGCCCCGGTGAGGGTCACCCGCGCGACGGGAAGTTCCGGCCTCAGCAGGGCTTGCGCCAGGCGTTGAGGTCGAGCTTCTTCTGCATCGAACTGAACCCCAGGGCTTTGGTCTTGGCGCAGAACTGGTCCGTGTCGAGCTTGTACTCGACGTGGAAGACCGCCTTGCCCGCCTTGACGAAGGGCGCGACCCGGTCGCACTCGTCGAACTGCGAGCACTCCTCGTTGACCGCGAAGTCGAAGTCCGGCAGCAGCGCGGAGATCTGGTCCAGGTCGTTCTTGAGGCCGATGGCGAGGCCGCGTTCGTGGGCGAGCTGGGCCAGCATCCGGTTGTACTTGATCTGGTCGTCCGGGGTCAGCGGGAAGCCGCTGTTCTGGTTGTAGGCCTCGATGGTGTCCGGCTCGATGGCGTCGAAGCCCTTGCTCTTGCACATGTCGAAGCGGGCCGCCATCAGCGGCCGGAGCTGGTCGAGCTTGCGGATGTCGAACCACTTCTCGCCCTTCCAGCCGGTGTCCGAGCCCTGCAGGGCCTTGGCGAAGGCCGCGGAGTCGGGGCGGAAGTCCTCCCAGGAGCCGGCGTTGATGTAGCAGATCACCTTGCGGCCCTTGGCGTGCAGCGCGGCGACCACCGAGGCGTCGTTCTCGAAGCCGTCGATGTCGTAGACCGGCACGTCCACCGACTGGTCCACGGGGCCGCCGCCGAGCTGCCACTGCCAGGTCAGGCCCGGGGTGGGCTGCCAGCGGGCGCCGGCCGCCGGCGGGGTGGTGGTGCCGGGCGGGGTGGTGCCCGGCGGGGTGCCCGGGGCGGTGGTGCCGCCCGGGGTGCCCGGGGCCGAGGTGGTGCCGGGGTCACCGGGCGTGCCGGGGGTGCTGGGTGCGGCGGTGCCGGGGGTGCTCGGCGCGGTGGCCGTGGGCGAGGCGCTCTGGGTGCCGTCGGCCGAGTCGTTGTCGTCCTCCGAGCCCGAGCTGCTGCACGAACTGACCAGCAGCGCGGTGACGGTGGCGAAGGCTATGGCGGCGGGCAGCAGCCGGGTACGGCGGTTCACGGTAGTCGAACTCCGGATCGGGTCAGGTCAGTTCAGCGGCGGTCAGGCCGTGCGGCAGGGTACGCCAGGGGTTGTCCCCGGCGCCCGGTACGGCGCAGCCGACGCCGGCTCGCCGGGCGGTGATCAGTGCGGAGGCGTCGCGGGCGGACTCGGCGGGGACGTCGTAGACCAGGTGGCAGAAGCGGGAGGCCGCGTGGCGGCCGGTCCACAGCGGCAGGGTCATGGCGCGGTACGCGTCCCAGTCGCCCTCGAAGGTGACCAGCAGGTCGGCCAGGCCGACCTCGGCGTACGCCGGGTCCGGGTGCTCGCCGTGGCCGAACACCACGGTGCCGCAGCCGGCCGCCCGGGCCGCCGTGGCGAGGCGGCGGTAGTGCGCCAGCGCGCCCGGGTGGGTGGCGACCTGGTCGAGGTACACGCCGGTGATGCCGTGGCGCTGACGGTACGTCAGGATGTCGGCGACCACGGCGGCGTGCGGCCGGCGGCCGTAGTCGGTGTCGGCGTAGCCGACCAACGGCAGCCCGGCGGCGCGGAGTTCCTCGGCGGCATCGGCGAAGACGTGGTCCGGGACCTCGCCCGGACCGTCCGCGAGGTTGAGCACCACGGCGGCGATCCGGGCGGGGTCGGCGGCGGCGACCGCCCGCCAGGCCGCCGGGTCCACCGCGGGGTGGACGTACAGCGGCACCAGCAGGCGGCCGTCGGGGGTGGTCCCGGAGGTCATGCGACCACCGGGGTCGGCGTCGGCTCGGCGGTGCTGAGCCAGAGGTCGCGCAGGGTGTCGGCGAGCCCGGTCTCCGGGTGCCAGCCGAGTTCCCGGGCGGCGGCCGACACGTCGGCCTGCTGCCAGGAGACCGCGGCCGAGCGCTCGGAACCCGCCCCGCTCTCGTCGATCCGGCCGGTGAAGCCGGACGCCGCGACCAGGCCCTCGGCGATCGCCCGGACCCGCTGGGCCCGGCCGGAGGCGAGGTTGAGCACCCGGGGCAGCGGGCCCTCGGCGGTGACGGCGAGGCCGACCGCCCGGGCGATGTCCCGGGCGTCCACGAAGTCCCGGTAGGCGGAGAGGTCCCCGACCGTGACCACGGCGTCGGCGCCCTCGGGCGCCGCCCGGCGCAGTTCGGCCGCCAGCCGGCCGGGCAGCGAGCCCGCCGGGGCGCCCGGGCCGACCGGGTTGAACACCCGCAGCACCACCGCGTCCAGCGGCGAGCCGGCCACCGCGAGGGAGCCGGCCAGCTTGGTCGCGCCGTACACGCCCACCGGACGGGCGTCGGCCTGCTCGGAGAGCGACTCGCCCTCCGCGCAGACGCCGTACTCGCCGGCCGAACCGACGTGCACCAGGCGGGCCTTCGGGGCGCCCAGGGCGAGCGCCTCGCAGAGCACCGCCGGTCCGCGGGCGTTCACCTCGGCGAGCTTGACCGCGCTGCCGGCCACCGCGCCGGCGAAGTTGACCACCACGTCGGGGGCCAGCGCGGCCAGTTCCTCGCCGAGCGGGCCGGCCTGGGCGCTGCCCAGGTCCAGCCGGAGGTCGTGGGCGGGCCGCCGGCCCGCGGTCAGCACGGTGGCCCCGGGCAGTGACCGCAGGACGTCGGTGGCGTGACGGCCCAGGAAGCCGTCGCCGCCGAGCAGCAGGATTCTCACGCGGCCCGTCCGTCGCTCTCGGCGCCCGCGGCGGCGGGCTGCTCGGCCGTGTCGTCCGGGGCGGTGCGGGCGGCCGGGACCGGCAGTTCCGCGACGCCCGGCGCGGTGCCGGCCGACTCGAAGGGCATCAGGACCGGGCGGATCGAGGAGAACTCGGCGTTCGCCCGGTCGTAGTCGTCCGGGCGGCCGATGTCCAGCCAGTAGCCGCCGAAGTCGTACGCGGCCGGCGGGGTGTCGGCGGCCAGCAGGTCGAGCACCAGCTCGTCGAAGCCCAGCGGCAGGCCCGGGGTGTACTTGGCGAGCGCGGAGCGGGAGACGCCGTACACGCCCATCGAGACCCGGTAGTCGATGCTGGGCTTCTCCTGGAAGCCGGTGATGGTGCCGGACTCGGCGGTCAGCACACCGAAGTCGATCTTCACCTGACGGGCGTAGGTGGCGATGGTCAGCGGGGCGCCGGACGTCTCGTGGTGCTTGAGCACCCCGGCGAAGTCCAGGTCGGTGAGGATGTCGCCGTTCATCACCAGGAAGTGCTCGGGTAGGCGGTCCTGCATGGTGAGCAGCGGGCCCATGGTGCCGAGCGGGCTGTCCTCGACGGCGTAGCCGACCCGCAGGCCCCACTGGGACCCGTTGCCGACGTAGGCGCGGATGATGTGGCCGAGGTGGCCGATGGCCAGGGTGACGGTCTTGAAGCCCGAGGCGGCGAGCTGGCGCATCACGATCTCCAGGATCGCGTGCTGGTCGCCGATCGGGACGAGCGGCTTGGGAAGCGCGGTGGTGTAGGGGCGGAGTCGAACGCCCTTACCGCCGGCCAGGATCACTGCGTGCATGGTGTTTCCCCCACGGAAAGGATGTGCAGGCCACGAACCTTGGTAACCAGGACGAGCATGATCGTTACGACGGTCAGACGTTGTAGATGTCGGTCTTGTAGCGGGCCAGGTTGGCCGGGTCGCGGAAGAACTCGATGGTCTGCTCCAGGCCCTGCTCCAGCGTGAACTGCGGCGCCCAGCCGGTGGCCGTGCGCAGCCGGGTGGCGTCCGCGACCAGGCGCATGACCTCGGAGTTGGTCGGACGGATGCGCTGCTCGTCCTCCTTCACCACCAGGTCCACGCCCATCAGCTTGCCGACCAGGGTGACCAGGTCGCCGACCGAGATCTCGCCGCCGGTACCGGCGTTGAAGGTCCGGCCGACCACGGTCTCGGCGGCCGCGGTGCCCACCGTGCGGAAGGCGTTGGCGGTGTCCTTGACGAACATGAAGTCGCGGGTCGGGCGCAGGTCGCCGAGGGTGATCTCGGTCTGGCCGGCCGCGACCTGGGCGATCACGGTCGGGATGACGGCGCGCATCGACTGCCGCGGGCCGAAGGTGTTGAACGGGCGCAGGGTGACGACCGGGGTCTCGAAGCTGGCGTGGTAGCTGTCGGCCAGCCGGTCCCCGCCGGCCTTGGAGGCGGCGTACGGGGACTGGGTGTTGATCGGGTGGTCCTCGGTGATCGGCACGGTCTGCGCGGTGCCGTAGGTCTCGCTGGTGGAGGTGTGCACCAGGCGCGGGATCTCCAGGTGGCGCACGGCCTCCAGGACGTTCAGGGTGCCGGTGACGTTGGTGTCCACGTACGAGTGGGGGGCGCTGTAGGAGTACGGGATCGCGATCAGGGCGGCCAGGTGGTAGACCGCCTCGGTGCCCTTGACCAGGCCGTTGACCGAGCCCGGGTCCCGGACGTCGCCGAGGACGATCTCGACCGAGTCCAGCACCTCCGGCGCCAGGGTCTCCAGCCAGCCGAAGGAGGAGAAGGAGTTGTACTGGACCATCGCGCGGACGTGGTGCCCGTCGGCGACCAGGGTCTCGACGAGGTGGGAGCCGATGAAGCCCTCGGCTCCGGTAACCGCGACGCTGCTCATGCGTTTTCGCTTTCTCGTTTTCGGGAGCGGCCGGACGTCTGAGCACGACCGGCCGGTGGTGCCTCGGAAGAGGCGGATTATCAGCGGTGTTGGGTGGTGCGGCCGAGCGCGGGCCCGGCGGTTGCGGTGAGGACGAGGGCGGCCGCCCCGCAGCCGATCAGCTGCAGGACGATCGGGTCCGCACCGGTCAGCAGCCCGACGCTCTCGGCGATCGCGGCGGCCAGACAGATGAGGGCGGTGCTCCAGCTGAACCCGAAGGCGTTCAGCAGCAGCGCCAGCCAGAGCGAGCCGCCCAGGAGCAGCATCGCGCCGAGCTGCGGCACGCCGAGCGACGGGGCGCCCGGCCACAGCACGGTCGCGGCGGCGTCCAGCGCGGCCACGGTGGTGAGGTAGATGAACAGGCAGCCGAGCAGGATCCCGCCGGTGCGGCGGGTGAACTGCCCGGTGGTGTGGCTGGTGCGCAGCGCGGCCACGGCCATCGCCCGGTAGCGGAACAGCAGCCACTCGGCGAGGCCCAGGCTGAGCGTCAGGGCGATCATGGCCGGGCCGGTCGGGGTGGTCCGCACCTCGTGCACGGCGTGCGCGCCCTGGGCCGCGGCGTGCACCGCGGGGCCGGCGGTCCGGACGGCCTGGTGGATGGTCTCGCCGAGCCCGGCGATCAGCGTCAGCGCACCGCAGGCCAGGCCGAACAGCAGGTGCGGGACCTCCTGGCGGATCGGCAGCCTCAGCTCCACGCCGTCCCGTTCGCCGCCGCGGGCCGCGACCAGCAGCTCCCGGACGGCCAGGCCGACCGCGAGCACCACCGAGGCGAGCAGCACGACCGTCCGGACCAGCTCCGGGACGTCGACCGCCAGCACCACGCCCGCGCCGACCGAGGCCGGGGCGAGCGCGAGCAGCAGGAACTTCTCCCGCCCGAGCACCAGCAGCGCGGTGGCGGCCGCCAGGTAGCAGGACTGGCCCGCGGCGAACCACAGGGCACCGAGCGGACCGCCGACCACGTACGCGGACGCGGCGGCCAGCAGCGCGCCGACCGGCGCGCCGACGGCCAGGCAGACCGCGGCGTCCCGGCGGCGCAGCCGGCTCAGCCAGCGGTACGCGCGGTGCGCCAGGGCCTGGTTGAAGCCCCAGCTGACCAGCGTGGCGATGGACAGCGCGAGCATGCCCGAGGGCAGGCCGAAGCGCATCCGGGTGGTGGCGAACAGGTTGGCACCGAGCAGGTAGCCGAGCCCGGGCAGGGCGAACACCAGGCCGCGCACCACGCAGCGCCAGGGATCGGCCCGCCAGGGGTTGGCGAACTCGGAGCTCGGGCCGGGGTAGCGGCGCTCGACCTTCTCGAACAGCTCCTCGGCGACGGTGAACGCGTCGGGGCGGCCGTACAGCAGCGCGGCCTGCTCGTCGGAGAGGCCGTCGGACTCCAGGAAGGCCGCGATCTCGTACGGGTGGACGGCGTCGGCGCAGACGTCGCGCAGGCGCTCGGCCAGTTCGTCCAGCGGGTCGTCGGAGAGGCCGAGCTGCTCGGCGGGGTCGGGCTCGGCCGACGGTGCGGGGCGGCGGAGCTTCAACGGCAGGGTGCGCAGCTGCATCGTCCGCTCCGCGCCGCCCTCGTCGGGGACCAGGCGAATGGGACCGCTCATGCGCCCACCTCGCGGAACGCGCACCTGCTGACGGTTCGCTCGTTCACGCGCCCACCTCGCTGGGCTCGGGGCGGGCGGCGGCCAGCTGCTGGTCCCAGTCCGGGCTGGGGACGGCGTCGGTGACGGCGACCATGCCGCCGGGCATCCAGCGGGCGGTGCCCAGGAGTTCGGTGTAGATGCCCCGGAAGCCGTCGATGTTCTGGCGGAGCGTGAACTGCTCGATGACCCGCAGTCGGGCGCCCTCGCCGAGCCGGGCGCGCCGCGCGGGGTCGCGCAGCAGCTCGATCGCGGCGGCCGCCATCGGCTCGGGCTCGCGCGGCGGGACGACCAGTCCGGTGTCGCCGACCGCCTCGCGCACGCCGCCGACGTCGGTGGAGACGGTGGCGCGGCCGCAGGACATGGCCTCGATCAGGGTGAACGGGAAGCCCTCGCTGATGCTGGAGAGCATCACCACGTTGCCCGCCGCGTACGCGTCGGTGATGTCGGCGACGCGGCCCTCGAAGGCCACCGAGTCGGCGATGCCGAGCTCGGCGGCCAGGGCTATGCAGCCGTCCCGGTACGCCTCGCCGCCCTTGGGGGTGCCCCCGAAGAGCCGCAGCCGCGCCTCGGGGATCTCCTGGTGGACGATGGCGAAGGCCCGGATCAGCGTCTCCAGGTCCTTGATCGGGTCGACCCGGCCGGCCCAGCTGAGGGTCGGCGTCTCGGGTTCCGGTCCGGCGGGCGGGAAGGCGGCCGGGTCCACGCCGTTGTAGACGGTGCGGATGTGGTGGGACGGGGTGCCGCCGCGCTCCTCCCAGCGCCGGTTGTACCGGTTGCCGGGGGTGACCAGCGCGGCCTGCCGGTAGCTCTCCTCGGCGAGCATCCGGTAGAAGCCGAGCAGCAGGGCCTTGACCGGCCAGCGGTACGGGCCGGTGCGGTAGCCGAGGTAGCGCTCGCGCAGGTAGATGCCGTGCTCGGTGAGCAGGAACGGTACGCCGTACTGCTGGGCGGCGATCAGCCCGGGCAGGGTGGCGAGTCCGCCGCTGGCCGCGTGGGCGACGCCGTCGGTGGGCGGGTCGACCGAGAGCGGCCGCAGCGCGTGCTCCAGGAGGTCGGTGGCGTTCAACGCGTCGTGCAGGGTGGGCCGGGAGACCGCGGTGGGCAGGTAGTCGCGGGTCCACACGTGCTGGAGGGTGCGCAGGGCGCGCTCGCTGCGCAGCGCCGGGCTGAGCAGCCCGCGCCGGGCGAGGTCGGCGAAGCCGTACAGCTCGGTGCCGAAGTGGGTGGTGTAGACCGGGTCGAGGATGGAGTGCAGGAAGCGCTCGTACGCGTTGAGGAAGCGGCGCATCTCCTTGCCGCGCGGCGCCCGGGCCTCGGAGGCCGGGCCCCACAGCGGTGCGGTGGTGACCGACCGTACGTTGGCGGGCAGCTCCCAGGCCAGCGGTTCCTGGCCGGTTCCGGTGACGGCGATGACGTCGAAGTCGACGTCCGGCATGCCCTGGACGAGCTGGTCGCACCAGACGCTCACGCCGCCGTGCTGGTGCGGGTACGTCCCCTCGGTGAGCAGGGTGACGCGCATCTCCTGTCCCCCCTCCTGTTCTTGCGTCGGTTGTCCGGCCTGGGTGGCCGGAGCGGGAGCCGTGGCGGGGCCGGGCCGGGCGACCGGCCCGACCCCGCCACGGGGTGCTACGGATTACCGGTTGCCGGGGCGTCCGGTGGTGGTGGTGCCGTGCGAGGCCGTCCCCCCAGAGGCCTTGCCGGAGCCGTTCTGGCCGTTACCGGCCGGGGCACCGTTGCCCTGGGTCTTCGCGCCCTGGACGACGTCCTTGCCGGGCACCGGGGTGCCGCTGCCGGGGACGAGGGACTGGGCGGGCTTGCGGGTGACGTCGCCCGGGCCGGCCGGGACCGGGGTGGCGACGCCCTGCGGCACGACCTTCTTGTCCGTCGGCGCCGGTGCCGGGACGGACTTGGCGGCCACGTTCGGGGCGACGGCGGCCGGGGCGGCCGGCGCACTGCCGGACGGGAGCTGCAGGGTGATGCCGCTCTGCAGGGCGCCCGGGGACGCCCAACCGGAGAGCGTACCGGCGTAGGACGAACCGAAGGCGGCCGTTCCGATGGCCATCTTCTGAGCAGTTCCGGTCGGCATGGTGGCCTGGACCTGAACACCGGCGGGCGCGTTGACCGTGACGGTGTTGCCGATCTTGTAGGCGGTGACCTGGCCGGCGGCGACCGCCTTGTCCCAGGCCGCGCGCTTCTGGAACTCCTGGCCGATCTCGCGCTCGCCGAGGTTCACGATCGGGGCGTTGTCGGCGTACAGCGAGCGGTAGGTGCCGAGGATCTTCTCCAGCACCGGGTACAGGATGCGGTCCTCGGAGAGGTTCGACTGGTGCACGAAGTGCGGGCGCGGGTCGTTGCTCAGCACGTGGCCGAGGTCGATCCGGGCCTCCAGCGGCACGATGTACGACTGGTAGCCGGTGGTGGTGTCCAGCGGCGCGGGCAGGCAGGTGGAGTTGGCGTTGTTCTCGCAGACGCCGCTGCCGCCGTTGGCCTTGCTGGTGTAGATCCAGTTGTACTCGTCGGCCTCCTCCTTCGCCGAACCGGCGTTGTAGAAGACGTTCATCGGGTACCGCGGCACGGTCAGCGTGGACGAGCCGACGGCCCGCTGGGCGGGCTCGCGGGAGGCGTCGCTGCCGGTGAACTTGATGCCGTTGGCGACCAGCGCCGGCGCCAGGTTCGGGTTGTCGCTGGTCTCCTGCGGGGCGGTGAGCAGACCGGAGTGCTCACCGGTGACGAGCACCTGCGGGTCGACCTTGAGGCCGTTGGCGGCGGCCCAGTCGAAGTTCTGCTTGATCTGGGTGGAGATGGTGTTCTGGTCGGTCCAGACCGTGTTGCCGGACGCGTCCTTGGTGCACTTCCACGGGACCACCGAGACGTCCTGCACGCAGCCCAGGTAGGGGTGGGTGTAGGTGTGGTTGACCCAGCGGTAGCTGGTCTGGTCGGTGATCATCTGGGTGGCGGTCGGGTCCACCGTGGTCTGGTGGTCGGACTTCCAGTCCTCGCTGCCGCCACCGTTGAACACCATGTCCAGGGTGAAGTTGTTGGCGGTCTGCCACTGCTTGAGGTACTGCGCGTCGGCGGGGGTCATCCGGATCGGGTTGGCGGTGTCCGGGGTGCCGGGCGGGCAGGTGACGTCGCCGGGGGTGCACTTGAGCGCGGTGTCCCAGCGGTCGTCGGCCAGGAACACGTCGTCGACGTGGGTGGCGAAGTAGTTGCGGTCGTAACCGAGGTGGACGCCCTGGGTGATCCAGTCGACCATGCCGCGGGCCAGCAGCCGGTACTGCTGCTGGTACTGGTTGTAGACGAAGGTGACGACCAGTTCCTTGCGGCCGTCGTGGGTGTACTCACCGACCAGCGAACCGCGGCTGGTCGAGTCGGGTATCGCCGCGTCGACCAGCGGGACGAAGGAGGCGCCGGACGGCAGGTTGGCGAGCGGGGTCGCCAGGTAGCCGTAGCTCTCGCTGACCTTCGGGTCGTTGTCCTCGAACGGGACGCTGCCCTTGAGGTACCCGAACGGGCCCGAAGTTCCGGCCGTGGTGGTGGCGGCCTGGAATCCGTCGAGGGTCCCGACGAATCCCGGATTCTGGGCGTAGTTCAGGCCGACGGCCGGGCTGGCCCAGGTGTAGGCGTCGATCTGCCGGACGTTGAAAGCCGCTTCGTAGGTGGCGATCGCGGTCATCTCGGCGGCGCTGTTCGGGAAGGGGTTTTCGTTGGGCAGCACGATGCCCTGGTACTTGCCCCGGGGGAGCCCGTTCACCGTGTCGCTCAGGAAAGCGGCGTTGATGACGGGGCGGTTGGTGTCATTGAGGCTGACGACCTTGTAGGGCGTGCCCTGGCTCTTGAGCTCGGCGGTGATCGCGGCGACCGACGGGCCTCCGTCGTCGATGACCAGGATCGTGAGGTCGATCCTGGGCGGCGTGGTGTCGCCGTGGGCCAGGGTGGTCTGCAGGCCGCTGGCCAGCAGAACTGCCGCTGCGCAAGCGGCGACTCTTCGGGTCGCTCGACCCATGTCTGATCCTCCCCTTGGGTCAGGCGCCGCGCTGCTTCGGCGCTCGCCTGCCCGTGTAGCTGTTCGCGGGCAGCAGGCTGCCCGGCGCCCATCCTGGTCGAGGGTCGGCAGTCCGGGGGACCAATTGGGCGATAGTGCAGCGAACCTGTTACCAACGTTCATGGTGAAGCCATGGAGGCGCTGATTGTGACCGTAACCGGACCGCTCGCGCAAATAATGAATTGAAAATGAAAAACCGGAAGCCGACTGCTACAGCTGGTTACCGACTGTGCGCCTCGCACGGCCCCGTGCGGCACCTACACTGTCGTCGTTGCGCATGACACTCTTGCACATCCTGCCGCTCCAATGGGCAGGTTCATGCAATATCGGGCGCCGCTGTGCCATGTGACAGTCCGAATATGCAATGGAGGTCGCGGGTGGTCGATCGTCAGATCGCGTCCGAGCGAATCGGGGACGCACGGAATGCGCGCCCGGAGCCCGCCGGAACCATCCTGGTCGGCCGCAGTCTCGGGCTGCGCGGTGCGGTCAACGCCCGCGATCTGGGCGGGCACCAGACGGCCGGCGGAGGGGTGCTGCGGGCCGGCGTGGTCCTGCGCAGCGATGGCCTGAACCGTGTCACCGCCGAGGACCTCGACCCGCTGGGCGCGCTCGGCCTGCGCGCGGTGGTCGACCTGCGCAGCGCCGACGAGGTCCGCGAGGCCGGTCCGGACGTCCTGCCGGGCGGTGTGACGGCGCACCATCTCCCGCTGCTGGCAACGGACTTCGACATCCACGCGACACTGCGCGGCGCCCTGGCGGAGCGCAGCCCGGACAAGCAGCGCGCCCTGCTCGGCGACGGCCGGGCGGCCGCCATGATGACCGGCCTCTACCGCTGGTTCGTCACCGACCGGGAGGCCCGCGAGACCTTCGCCGCCCTGCTGCGGCTGCTGGCGGCCCCGGACGGCGTGCCGCTGCTGTTCCACTGCTCGGCGGGCAAGGACCGCACCGGCTGGGCCGCGGCGCTGCTGCTGACCGCGCTGGGTGTGGACCGCGAGACCGTGCTCGCCGACTACCTGCTCACCAACGAGCGGGTCGCGGCCGTGGTCGAGCTGGTGCTGGCGGACTTCGCCGGCCGCGGCCTGATGCGCGAGCCCGAGCTCCTGCTGCCGGTCTTCCGGGCCGAGCGCGACTACCTGGACGCGGCCTTCGCCGAGGTCGCGTCCGGCTGGGGCGACTTCGCCGCGTTCTGGCGCGAGGGGCTCGGGCTGGACGACCGGGTGCTGGCCGGGCTGCGTGCCAACCTGCTGGACGGCGAAGGGAGTTGATCCCGCCGCCGTCGGCGGTCAGCCCTCGTTTCAGCCTTCGTTGATGAGCCCCGCGCGGAGCTGGGTCAGCGTCCGGGTGAGCAGGCGGGAGACGTGCATCTGGGAGATCCCGATCTCCTCGCCGATCTGCGACTGGGTGAGGTTGCCGAAGAACCGCAGCATGATGATCCGGCGCTCGCGCGGCGGCAGCTTGGCCAGCAGCGGCTTGAGCGACTCCCGGTACTCCACGCCCTCCAGCGCGAGGTCCTCGTAGCCGAGCCGCTCGGCCAGCGGCCCCTCGCTGTCCTCCTCGCCGGGGCTGGAGTCCAAGGAGGAGGCGGTGTAGGCGTTGCCCACCGCGAGGCCCTCGACCACGTCCTCCTCGCTGACCCCGAGGCAGGCGGCCAGTTCGGCGACGGTGGGGGAGCGGTCCAGCCGCTGGGACAGTTCGTCGCCGGCCTTGGTGAGCGCCAGCCGCAGCTCCTGGAGCCGTCGCGGCACCCGGACCGACCAGCTGGTGTCCCGGAAGAAGCGCTTGATCTCGCCGACCACGGTGGGCATCGCGAAGGTGGGGAACTCCACCCCGCGTTCCGGGTCGAAGCGGTCGATCGCCTTGATCAGGCCGATGGTGCCGACCTGGACGATGTCCTCCATCGGCTCGTTGCGGCTGCGGAAGCGCGCCGAGGCGTACCGGACCAGCGGCAGGTTGAGCTCGATCAGGGTGTCGCGGACGTAGGTGTGCTCCGCGCTGCCGGGCTCCAGTGCGGCCAGCCGCAGGAAGAGCGAACGGGAGAGCGTCCGGGTGTCCAGCCCGGAGCCGGGCGGTGCCGCGCCGGCGGCCCCGGCGCCGGGCGCTCCCGGGCCGGGCCTCGCGGGGGACGTGGCCCGCTGGAGCGGGATCCGGTCCCCGGCGACCGCCGTACCCTCGGCCTGACCAGCGTGGATCTCCGCAGTGCCCAGCTCTCCGGACATGCACCCACCCCCTCGTGACTGACAGTTGAACGGGGGCCGTCGCACGGAGGTTCCCGGCGGGGGCCCAACCCCCTGCATACCGGAACACGGTGCACGGCAAACCCGAACGTCGCAAGATGTCACGCCGGGGTAACGCGCTGCAATCTCACTCTTCCCAGGAGTTGCCGGTCCGAAGCCTGGTCAGGATCCGTGAGAGCAGCCGGGAGACGTGCATCTGGGACATCCCCAGTTCGGTGCTGATCTGCGACTGGGTGAGGTTGGCGAAGAACCGCAGCATCACGATCCGCCGCTCCCGCTCGGGGAGTTGGACCAGCAGGTGGCGCACCATGTCGCGGTGCTCGACCTCGGCCAGCGCGGCGTCCTCGTAGCCGAGCCGGTCCAGCAGGGCGAGTCCGCCCTCGTGCTCCTGGGCGGCCTCCAGCGAGGCGGCGTTGTAGGCGCGCCCGGCGTCCAGGCAGGCCCGGACGTCCTCCTCGGGGATCCGGAGGCTGGCGGCGATCTCCGGCACCTTGGGGGCCCGCCCGTGCAGCACCGTCAGCTCCTCCATGGCGCCGCTGACCTGGACCCAGAGCTCCTGGAGCCGGCGTGGGACGTGCATGGTGCGGACGTTGTCCCGGAAGTAGCGCTTGATCTCGCCCAGGATGGTCGGCAGCGCGTAGGTGGGGAACTGGACGCCCCGGGTCGGGTCGAAGCGGTCGATCGCGTTGATCAGGCCGATGGTGCCGACCTGGACGACGTCCTCCATCGGCTCGCTGCGGCTGCGGAAGCGGGTGGCGGCGTAGCGGACCAGGGGGATGTTCACCTCGATCAGGGCGGCCCGGACCCGTTCCCGTTCGGGGGCGTCGGGGGGCAGCTCGGTGAGCCGCTCGAACAGCACCCGGGTGAGCGTCCGGACGTCCACGGCGGGGCGACCGCCGGGGCCGCGGAGCCCGTCCGGGCGGAGCTCGCCGGCCGGACTGATGATCGCGGCCAACACCTCGTCCACGGACACGTCCCCCCTCCCAAATCGACAACGGTGGGCCCTGCGGATCGTGTGTCGCGGCTGGTTCGGTACCTCGCCATGTCCGGCAAAACCGGTCATAGCATCACAAGGTGGGCGCAGGTCGGGCAAGCACCCGGTGGAGGTGTGTTGGTGGGCTGCGCGGCCGGTGGCCACCCGGTCGGCGAGGCGCCGCAAGGGTTGTTCCGGGGCAGACGGAGACGCCCCGCCCGGGAGCCGGGCGGGGCGGGCGCGGGCCGTCCGGGGGACGGCGGCGGGGGTCAGACCTCGATGTCGGCGATCACCCAGGTCGCGAACTCGCGCCACAGGCCGGCCGCGGCCTGGTGCGCGGGGTGGGTCAGGTAGGCCTGGAGGGCCGTGCGGTCCTCGACCAGGCTGTTGATCGCGTAGTCGTACGCGATGTCGCGCTCGGTGGTGTTCCAGCCGCACTCCCACTCGCGCAGCTCGGGGACCAGTGCGCCGAGCTCCTCGAACGCCTTGGCGGCGGCGAGCACGCGCTGCTCGTCCTTGGCGACGCCTTCGTCGAGCTTGAACAGGACCAGGTGGCGGATCACGATTGCCGCTCCTTACTTGATCAGACCGGTCATGAAGGTGCCGACCGCCTTGGCCGCGTTCGAGATGCCCTCGAAGCCCAGCTGGACGAGTTCGGCTGACCGGGCCGGTGAGGTGATGATCGAGTAGAGCACGAAGATGAGCAGGAGGGCCATGCCGATCTTCTTCGCCTGCGCCATCGTGACCTTCCTCCCTGCGGTGGGCCGCCGTCATCCGGTCCCCGAGCAGCCCTGCACGGCAGCTTATCCACCGGACGGGCTATCAAGTGTGCGACGCGTTCGCCCGGCGGGACGAAGGTCCCCGCGAGTGGGGCCTTTCTCCGGATGCCCGGGCCGGGGCCGGGCGGCAGGATGGATGACGTGCCGAGGATCTGGCAGGAATCCCCGGCACGTGGATCCGGAGCCCCCGCTGTGGGACCGGTGGTCGCGGCTTCCCCCCTCGCGGCCCCGGTTGTGGGACTCCGCCGGGGGAGCGGTCAGTCCCCCCGAGCCGCTCCCCCTCCAAGGCTCCGTACGAGCCGGGCAATGGTGGTCATCGGCCCGGAGTGCGGAGCCTTCTCCGCGTCCGGGAGCCTTTCCCGCGTCAGGTGGCGCCCCGCCGCCGTCCGGAGCGCGCGAGCGGGCCGCGAACGGGCCGGGGCGCGCAA
Source organism: Kitasatospora sp. NPDC059160 (assembly GCF_042755465.1). Lineage (NCBI taxonomy): Bacteria > Bacillati > Actinomycetota > Actinomycetes > Kitasatosporales > Streptomycetaceae > Kitasatospora > Kitasatospora sp. NPDC059160. The sequence continues at coordinate 47,204 of NZ_JBHZCN010000037.1, forward strand.
ACGCCGAGGGCCCGTCCGTGATCGGACGGGCCCTCGGGCTTTCGAGCGGTAGCGGTGGGATTCGAACCCACGGTGGAGTTGCCCCCACACACGCTTTCGAGGCGTGCTCCTTTGGCCGCTCGGACACGCTACCGAGGGGAACTCTACCGGACGGGTGGCGCGGTCACGAAATCCTTACCGGGCGGGCCGTCGCCGGGCGGCTCAGCGGTGGGTGTCGAAGAAGGCGCGCAGCTGCTCGCCGCACTCCTCGGCGAGCACGCCCCAGATCACCTCGGGCCGGTGGTTGAGCCGGCGGTCGCGCATCACGTCGAAGAGCGAGCCGGCCGCGCCGGCCTTCTCGTCGAGGGCGCCGTAGACCACCCGGTCGATCCGGGACAGCACGATGGCGCCGGCGCACATCGTGCACGGCTCCAGGGTGACCACCAGGGTGCAGCCGCTGAGCCGCCACTCCCCGACCCGTTCGGCGGCCTGCCGGATCGCGACCACCTCGGCGTGCGCGGTCGGGTCGCCGACCGCCTCGCGCTCGTTGTGGCCGCGCCCGATCACCTCGCCGTCCGGGCCCAGGACGAGCGCCCCGACCGGGACGTCCCCGGTGGCCGGCGCCAGGGCGGCCTCGGCGATGGCGAGGCGCATCGGCGCCGCCCAGCGGTCGCGGACCGGGTCGGGGCGGACGGGAGCGGGCAGCGGGGGGACGTACGGGACGGTCAGCGGGGTGGATGCGGGCTGCATGGCATCCAGTGTCGGGCATCCGGTGGCGGACACCGGTGCGACCGGTGCCGCTACCGGACCGCTTCCAGGACCTCGCCGCAGCCCAGGGCCTCGGCGATCTCCTCCAGGGCGTCGCCCGGCACCGCGCCCTCGCCGCTGAGGGAGAGCAGGGCGTCGGCGGCCAGGCCGAACTCGGTCAGCAGGTGGGCGTCGCCGAGCGGGCCGACCGGGACGCCGCCGTGGGCGTCCGCGTCCTCGTCGTCCTGCTCCTCGGTCTCCGCGTCCTCGTCCAGCAGGTGGTCCAGGTCGCCGAACTCGCTCTCGCCGGCCTGGTCGACCAGTTCGTCGGTGAGGACGGAGCCGTAGGAGCTGCGGGCGGCGGCGGCGCCGTCCGACACGAAGATCCGCGGGTCGTCCTCACCGTCCACCCGGACGATGGCGAACCACGAGTCCTCCTGTTCGATGAAGATCAGGACGCTGTCGTCGTCCTGCGCGCAGGCGCGGGCCAGATCGGCCAGATCGGCCAGGGTTTCGACGTCGTCGAGCTCCGTCTCGCTCACGTCCCACCCGTCCTCGGAGCGAGCAAGCACTGCAGCGAAGTACGCCACCAGGGACACTCCCAAGATCATCGGTCTCGGCTGTCGGCGCGCTCGGGCGGCGCGGAATTCTGGCCGCCCCCGCGCCAGAGGCGGTCCGCTTGTTCGGACCGTCCCATCGGAATCGTGACAGAAAGCCCGCCCTCGCGGGGGGTGTTCGGCAGCGCGTCTTTGCAGGTCGTGTCGGAAGGGCCGGGCGGTGCGGGGAGGAGCCGGGCCGGGGCCGTCCGAAGCCGGTCGAATTTCGGCCGGACCGCCCGGTGGGGCCGCGGTGGGGCGGCGGTGGGGGTGGTCAGATCCGGAAGGTGCGCATCCGCATCGCTTCGCGCATCCGCCGTTCCTTGGTCCGCCGGGGCTGGACGCGCTCCCTCAACTCGCGGGCCTCGGCGAGTTCGCGCAGGAAGACGGCCCGCCGCTTGCGGCGCTCCGTCTCGGTCTCCGGGGGCTCCTGCGGCGGGCCGGCGCGAAGGGCCGGCCCGTCGACGGGCTCGTCGGCCGAGCCGTCCCCGGCCCTCGGGTTGCTCGTCATAAGACGTGACATTCCCAGAACGGCCGGGTTGATACCACAGGAGCCGGTTCCGTCCGGACATTCCTGGCACGTCACGGCGTGTCACCGGAAGGTGACCGCCGCCGGTCGACGGCCTGGCACGGCGTGTCGTACAGGCGTCCAGGACCGGGCTAACCTCGGTACATGCGTCTCCACGTCGTCGACCACCCCCTGGTCGCCCACAAGCTCTCCACCCTGCGCGACGAGCGCACCGACTCGCCGACCTTCCGTCGCCTGACCGACGAGCTGGTGACCCTCCTCGCCTACGAGGCCACCCGGGACGTCCGCACCGACGAGGTGGAGATCACCACGCCCGTGGCGGTCACCCTCGGCACCCGGCTCAGCTACCCGCGCCCGCTGGTCGTCCCGATCCTGCGGGCCGGCCTCGGCATGCTGGACGGGATGACCCGCCTGCTGCCGACCGCCGAGGTCGGCTTCCTCGGCATGGTGCGCAACGAGGAGACCCTGGAGGCCTCCACGTACGCCACCCGGATGCCCGACGACCTCTCCGGCCGCCAGGTCTACGTGCTCGACCCGATGCTGGCCACCGGCGGCACCCTGGTCGCCGCGATCAGGATGCTGATCGAGCGCGGTGCCACCGACGTCACCGCCGTGGTGCTGCTGGCCGCGCCGGAGGGCGTCGAGGTGATGGAGCGCGAGCTGGCCGGCCTGCCGGTCACCGTGGTCACCGCCGCCGTGGACGAGCGGCTGAACGAGAACGGCTACATCGTCCCCGGCCTGGGCGACGCGGGCGACCGGCTGTACGGCACGGCCGGCTGAGCGACCCCCCTCCGAACGTCCGAGAGCCCCCCGGCACTGCGTCTGCCGGGGGGCTCTCCTGGTTCCTGTGCCGCGCCTCAGCAGCTGCCGGTGGCGCTCGGGGTGGGGGAGGGCTTGACGGCCAGGGCGAGGGCCGCGGCCGCCTGGGTCTCGTCCAGCAGGGCGTTGTAGCTGTCGCCGATCACGAAGTCCACGCTGGTGTCGGTACGGGCGTCGGCGGTCACGCTGGCCCCGGCGATCTGGGAGCCCACCAGGGTGCCGGCCGCGACGCCGGTCGGGCCGGCGATCACCTGGGCGGTGCCGGGCACCTTCTTGTCCAGCTCGGCGGGGGCGTTGCCGACCTTGCCGATGGTGAAGCCGCGCTTCTTGAGCTCGTCGGCGGTCCGTCCGGCCAGGCCGGCCTTGGTGGTGGCGTTGTAGACGTTCACCGTGACGGCCGAGGGCTGCGGGACGGCGTGCGGGTCGACCGGCGCGCCGGAGGCCGCGGGGGCGCCCGGGGTGGCGCCCGCCGTCGGGGCGGCCAGCGGCTTCCCGGACGGGGTGGCGCAGGCCTGGGCGGAGGCGTTCCTGTCCTTGTCGCGGAAGATGTCGTACAGCTGGACGCCGCCGAGGCCGATCAGGGCCAGGGCGAGCAGGGCCGCGAGTGCGGCGATCACCTTGCGACTCTTCTTCGGGGGCCGGCCCAGCCGCGGGTAGGCGTTGCCGGTGACGCGGTACTGCTTCCCCTTGAGGCCTTGGGGAGTCAACATGCTCACGGGTCTGTCTCCCCCTCGTGCCGGGGCGGGGTCGGGATGACGGGTGGGCCAGGGCGGGGGGTCCTCCGGGAGCGGGCGGATCCCCTGGTCGCGGCCGTAGTCAGCAGCGTAGTGCCGGACAGCTGTGAAGGTACTAAACGATCATCATCTGGAGTACCCCGGTACCCGAAAGGGGGTACCCGGGTACGCGCGGACCGCCCTCCGCCGGGTGGCGAGGGGGCGGTCCGGAGTCGGCGGAGTGCGGCCGTCAGTCCATTTCCAGGACACGGGCGTGCAGCACCTGGCGCTGCTGCAGCGCGGCCCGTACGGCCCGGTGCAGCCCGTCCTCCAGGTAGAGGTCGCCGCGCCACTTGACCACGTGGGCGAAGAGGTCGCCGTAGAAGGTCGAGTCCTCGGCCAGCAGGGTTTCCAGGTCGAGCTGGCCCTTGGTGGTCACCAGCTGGTCGAGCCGCACCGGGCGTGGGGCGACGTCAGCCCACTGTCGGGTGCTCGTCCGGCCGTGATCCGGGTACGGCCGCCCATTGCCGATGCGCTTGAAGATCACACGGAAAGCCTACCGTTCGGACGGCGCACGGCGCAGCAGCCGTGCCTCCGCCACGCGCACCGGTGCGAGCTGCGCGGGGGCGATTGCGGCTGTTTGATGGGAAATGTCGCGAACATCGCCCGGTCCCGGCCGGGTTCAGGCCCGGCTTCCGACCGCCGATCCCGTCCAGGAGCGTGCACCGATGGACTCCGCCCCCACCCCGACGACCGTCCGGGAGATCGCCGACGGGTACGCCTTCACCGGGCCCGCCCTCGACCTCGGCGCGGTGCTGCTGGACGGCACCGCCTACCCCGACGCGCAGGTGCGCGTCCCGCTCGCGGTCCTCAACCGGCACGGACTGGTCGCCGGGGCCACCGGCACCGGGAAGACCAAGACCCTCCAGCTGATCGCCGAACAGCTCTCCGCCCAGGGCGTGCCGGTGTTCCTCGCCGACATCAAGGGGGACGTCTCCGGCATCGCCGCACCCGGCACGCCCGGCGAGCGCACCGCCGCCCGCGCCGCCGAGGTCGGACAGGACTGGACGCCGCTGGGCTGCCCGGTCGACTTCCACTCGCTCGGCGGGCAGGGCGCCGGCATCCCGATCCGGGCCACCGTCACCAGCTTCGGCCCGCTGCTGCTGTCCAAGGTGCTGGACCTGAACGAGACCCAGGAGTCCTCGCTCAGCCTGGTGTTCCACTACGCCGACCGCAACGGCCTGGAGCTCTACGACCTCAAGGACCTCACCGCCGTCATCGGCCACCTCACCTCGCCCGAGGGCAAGGAGGAGCTGCGCACCATCGGCGGCCTCTCCGCCGCCACCGCCGGGGTGATCCTGCGGGCGCTGACCGTGCTGGAGAACGAGGGCGCCGGGGCGTTCTTCGGCGAGCCCGAGTTCGACACCGCCGAGCTGCTGCGCACCACCGCGGACGGCAGGGGCGTCGTCTCGGTGCTGGAACTGCCCGCCGTGCAGGACCGGCCGCGGCTGTTCTCCACCTTCCTGATGTGGCTGCTCGCCGACCTCTACCAGGAGCTGCCCGAGGTCGGCGACCTCGACCGGCCCAAGCTGGTGTTCTTCTTCGACGAGGCGCACCTGCTGTTCAAGGGCGCCTCCAAGGCCTTCCTGGAGGCGATCACCCAGACCGTGCGGCTGATCCGCTCCAAGGGCGTGGGCATCTTCTTCGTGACCCAGACGCCGCGGGACGTCCCCGCCGAGGTGCTCGCCCAGCTGGGCAACCGGGTGCAGCACGCGCTGCGCGCCTTCACCCCGGACGACGCCAAGGCGCTCAAGGCCACCGTCTCCACCTTCCCCCGGTCCACCTACGACCTCGCGACGGTGCTCACCTCGCTGGGCACCGGCGAGGCCGTGGTGACCGTGCTCTCCGAGAAGGGCGCGCCGACGCCGGTCGCGGCGACCAGGCTGCGGGCGCCCCGCTCGCTGATGGGGCCGATCGAGCCGGGGGCGCTCCAGGCGGCCGTGGACGCCTCGCCGTTGACGGCGCGCTACCGGGACGCGATCGACCGGGAGTCCGCGTACGAGAAGCTGGCGGCCCGGGCGCCCCGGCCGGACGCGGCACCGGTCGGGCCGGCGGAGCCCGAACCCGCGCCCGCGCCCGCTCCGCGGCGGGAGGAACCCCAGGGGGCGGGCGGGCTGCTGGGCTCGCTGCTCAACAACCCGACGGTGAAGTCCTTCGCGCGCTCGGCCGGGAAGCAGCTCGGGCAGGAGATCTCGCGCAGCCTGTTCGGGACGTCCAAGCGGCGGCGCTGAGTTCGGGCGCCGGGCGCCGTGCGCCGCTACCCGGCGAGGGCCGCGCCGATCCGGTCCAGCGAGGACAGCCGCATCAGGCCGTAGTGGTAGAACTCGACCTCGGGGACGCCGAGTCGGCGCAGTTCGGCGAGCTTGGCGGCGAGGTTCTCCGGGCCGTCGCAGTCCGAGGCCATCGGGCGCAGGATCACCGCCATCCGCTCCGGGCGGACGCCGTGCAGGGCGAACGCGGCGACCTTCTCCCGGACTTCGCGCGCGGTCGCGGCGTAGCCGAGGGTCTCGATCTGGTCGGTGGCCCGGGCGAGGGCGGGCAGGTCGATGCCGGACAGCCAGCCCTTGCCGGGGCCGCCGCCGTCCATGAAGCTCAGCCGCATGCCGAGGCGGCGGGCCTGCTCGGTGAGGTCGGCGGCGAGCGCGGTGACGGTGGCGGCGGAGGCGTCCACGTACGCGGCGAAGGCGCCGTCGGCCAGGGTGCTGAGGTCGGCGGGCGCGGCGGCGGCGTGCCGGTCGGCCAGCCGGCGCCGCAGTTCGGCCCGGACGGCCTCGGCGACCCGGTCGGCCGGGACGCCCGCGCGGGTGGCGGCGGCGCGGCAGTGCGGGCAGAAGCAGACGCCGAGCAGGGCCTCGGCGGTCGGGCCCAGCTCCTCGAAGTAGCGCTCGTGGTGGTAGCCGTGGCGCAGGCCGTGGAAGTGCAGGGACTCGGCGCGGATCGCGTCCACGCCGTAGCGGGCGAGCTCCGCCACCAGGGTCAGCGCGTACTCGCGGACCTCGGGGTGGGCCGGGCAGAGCTCGGTGAGGTGGCGGTCGCCGAAGGCGTTGGCCGGGGCGCAGTCGGGGTGGGCGAAGCCGAGCCGGTCGTTGTGGCAGAAGACCGTCCAGGCGTGCAGTTTCAGGCCGCGGCGGCCCGCCTCGGCGGCGGCCTCGGCGAAGGGGTCGCGGTCGCCGATCGCGGTGGACGGCACGGGTGCCAGCCGGCGGCCCTGCCAGCGGGCCGGGTCGGGGCGGAAGTAGGCGGCGCCCGGCTCCAGGTAGCGGATCACCCGGCGGGGGTTGTGCGGGAAGACGTCACGGGCCTCGTGGTAGACGGAGGCCAGGGTGACGCCGCCGACGCCGGCCCGGTCGGTGAGGTTGCCGAAGAAGGTGTCGGCGCCCTCGTCGAGCAGGTCGGTGGCGAAGGCGAGGACGGACGACTCCACGGTGCGGCTCCGGAGCTGGGGGCAGGTGCGCCGTTCACGCTAGCCGCAGGGGTGGCAATGGTCTATACCTGGCGGGGCCGATCGGCCGAGGGCGCCCGCTCGGCCGGACGGGCCGGACGGGCTGGACGGGCTGGACGGGCTGGACGGGCCGGACACTAGAGGCCCAGGTCGTCGAGCTCCTTGAGCAGGGCGGCGTTGGGGCTGTCCGGGGCGGGGGTGGCGGCCGGGGCGGGGGCCGCGGGCACCGGCTTCGACCGGGCCCGGTCGCGGAGCAGGACGGCGGCGGCCAGTCCGCCGATCAGCCCGCCGAGGTGGCCCAGCCAGCTGACGCCGGGGAAGACCGGCAGCACGCCGATCAGGATCGTCCAGTAGACCGCGGCGACGCCGAGGCCGACGACCGCGTCGAGCACGTTGCGGTCCAGGACGCCGCGCAGCACCACGTAGCCGAGGTAGCCGTAGACCATGCCGCTCGCCCCGGCCGTCACGTGGTTCGGGCTCTCCAGCAGCCAGACCAGCAGCCCGCCGGAGACCGTGATCACCAGGCTCGCCAGCAGGAACTTCCGCATGCCCCGGTAGGCGGCCAGGAAGCCGAGCACGAACAGCGGCCAGGAGTTGGAGACGATGTGGTCCCAGCTGAAGTGCAGGAAGGGCATGGTGAACATCTCGGGCAGGTCGTCCACCCGCTCCGAGCGCAGCCCGTACTCCCTGGACAGGTCGTAGTCGTCCAGCCAGTTCACCACCTGGACCGCCCAGATGACGGCCTGGATCCCGAGCATGGTCAACAGCGCGCGGCGGGAATCCGAGAGCAACTGGGCGAGTTTCGAGGCCATGAGGTCGACTGTAGGGGCCGCCGGATCGGTCGTGCACCCCATTACAGTGACCGATGTCATCCCGACCGTGAGAGGTGCACCCAATGAGTGTTCGCCCGCCGCTGCCGTACGAGTTCCTGCCGCAGGTGCCGTCCTTCCCGCTGAGCAGCGAGGACTTCACCGAAGGCGCCACGCTGGACCGGGAGTTCATCCACGCGGGCGGCAACCTCTCGCCGCAGCTGGCCTGGTCGGACCTGCCGGAGGGCACCCGGAGCATCGCCGTCACCTGCTACGACCCGGACGCCCCGACCGGCTCCGGCTGGTGGCACTGGCTCGCCCTGAACCTGCCCGCCGACACCGTCGAACTGCCGCGCGGCGCCGGTTCCTCGGACGACGCCCTGCCCGGCGCGGACTCCTTCCACGGCCGCAACGACTTCCCCTCCCACCAGTACGACGGCGCCGCCCCGCCGCCCGGAGCCCCGCACCGGTACGTGTTCGCGGTGCACGCGCTGGACGTCGAGAAGCTCGACGTCGGCGCCGACACCCCGCCGGCCCAGGTGGGCTTCCACCTCACCTTCCACACCCTGGGCCGGGCGCTGCTGACCGGCGAGTACGGGGTCTGAGCGGCGTGGTGCCCGGACGTCCGGTCGAGGTCTGGCGGCTGCCCGAGGAGGAGCGGCGGGCCGGCCGCCGGGCCGTGACCTGGACGGTCGGGCCGGACGGGGACCTGGCCGTCCTGCTGGTGCCGGAGGAGTACGCGGCGCCGGCCGGGTCGTGGCCGGCCGTCCGGCTGCCCTACGACGGCGAGGTGCTGGTGGCACCCGGGACGGCCGGTGAGCGGCGGGTGCCGCTCACCGGCGTCGCGGTGCCGCCGGACCACCTGGCGCTGCTGCCGGGCGGGCGGGTGCTGCTGGCGGCCGTCCGGGCGGACCGGGACGGCGAGGAGTGGCTGCCGAACGGCTCCGTGTACGGCCCCGACGGGACGCCGGGGGCGGAACTCGTCCTCGGTGACGACACGGGTGTGCTGGTGACCGACCGGGACGGCCGGATCTGGATGGCCTACGGCGACGAGGGCATCTACGGCGACCACCCGACGGCCACCGCGGGACTGCTGGCCGCCGACGCCCGGGGGCGGGTGGTGTGGAGTCCGACCGGCCTGCCGGCCGACCCGCTGGAGGGCCTGGCCGGTGCGACCGAGGGCCGGTGCGCCTGGCTGGCCTGGTACCCGAGCTCCTCGGGCAGCCACCTCACCCGGATCGACCCGGCCGACGGGTCGTCGGGCACGGTGCCCTGCCCCGCCCGGCAGCCGGTCGGCTTCGCGGTCCGGGGGCGCGAGGGCGTCTTCCTCACCGGGGGCGGCGAGTTGACCTGGCAGCTGCTGGTCGGGAAGGCCTGGAAGCAGACCGCGCGGCGCAAGCCGGACCTGCCCGGCGAGCTCGACCGGCAGCGGGCGTACGGGCGGGACGGCGTGCTGTGGTTCCGCCGCGGTGACGGCTGGTACCGGGTGTCCGTTTAGGTGCTGTCGGGCCTGGGCCCGTCGTTCGCGGCATTCGCGGCCCGCGCCGCGACCGTGCGCAGGTGCTCGCGCAGCTCCGGGGGTTCGTGCACCTCGAAGTCGCAGTCCAGCATGAGCAGTCCGGCCGCCATCCACTTCAGCGAGTCCGCGCGGGCGCGCAGCCGGCAGCTGTGGTCGTCGATCGGCTCGATCTCGTAGTCGCCCGTCCAGGGCATCCAGCCGTCGACCTCGGCGGCGGGGCGGTGCACGGTGGCCACCATGGAGCGGGTCGGCGAGCGGCGCAGCCGGTTGGCCACGAAGACGGCGGCGTCCTCGGCGGGGAGCGGGCGCGGGGTGAAGCGGGCGCCGGTGGCGAAGGGGTCGGCGATCCGGTCGACCCGGAAGAGCCGCCAGTCGTCCCGGTCCAGGTCGTAGCCGATCAGGTACCAGCGGCGGCCGGTGGAGACCAGGCGTTCGGGTTCGACGTTGCGCCGGGTCTCGGCGCCGTCGCGGGCCCGGTAGCCGAAGCGCAGCCGCTCGTGGTTGGTGACGGCGCCGGCCAGCAGGGTCAGCGCCTCCGGGTCGACGGTCGGGCCGTCCCCGGTGAGCAGCGGCACGGTGGCGGAGTTGAGGGTGCCCACCCGGTGCCGCAGCCGGGCCGGCAGCACCTGGAGCAGCTTGCCGAGGGCCCGTACCGAGGCCTCCTCGATGCCGACCACGGCGTGCCCGGCGGCCGCCCGCAGGCCCACCGCGATGGCCACCGCCTCCTCGTCGTCCAGCAGCAGCGGCGGCATCGCGGTGCCCGCGACCAGCCGGTAGCCGCCGACCGCGCCCATGCTGGCCTGCACCGGGTAGCCGAGCTCGCGCAGCCGGTCGATGTCGCGGCGGATCGTGCGGGGGCTGACGCCGAGCCGCTCGGCGAGTTCGCTGCCGGGCCATTCGCGCGGGGTCTGCAGCAGGGAGAGCAGGTTGAGCAGTCGGGCCGGGGTGTCGGTCATGCCGTCCAGCATGCCGGAGCAAGTGGGACAGCTCCTGACCTACATGGCCGTTACCGTCCTCGATGTGGAGAAGCGGACGAGCGAGGAGAACGGCATGAGTACGGCGGGAGCCGACCGGCGGAGGTGGATCGCGCTGGCGATCGTGATGGTCGCCTCCTTCATGGACCTGGTGGACGTGACCATCGTCAACATCGCCATCCCCAGCATCCAGCAGGACACCGGCGCCTCGTTCAGCGCCATCCAGTGGGTCACCGGCGGCTACGCGCTGGCCTTCGCCATCGGGCTGATCACCGGCGGACGGCTCGGCGACATCCACGGCCGCAAGCGGCTGTTCCTGATCGGGATCACCGGCTTCACGCTGGCCTCCGCGCTGTGCGGTCTGGCCGGCGGCCCGGAGATGCTGGTCGCGATGCGGATCCTCCAGGGCGGGACGGCCGCCCTCATGGTGCCGCAGGTGCTGTCGATCATCCACGCCACCTTCCCGGCGGAGGAGCGCGGCAAGGTCTTCGGGATGTTCGGCGCGGTGGTCGGCCTGGGCGCGGTGTCCGGTCCCATGATCGGTGCGCTGCTCACCGAGTGGAACCTGCTCGGCCTCGAATGGCGGCCGATCTTCCTGATCAACCTGCCGGTCGGCATCGCCGGGCTGCTCCTCGGCCGCCGCTTCATCGACGAGTCCAAGGCCGAGCACGCGCTCAAGCTCGACCTGGTCGGCGTCGCGCTGGCCAGCCTCGGCCTGCTGATGCTGATCTACCCGCTGACCCACGGCCGGGAGGCCGGCTGGCCGCTCTGGGGCTACCTGTCGATGGCCGGCAGCCTGCCGGTGTTCCTGCTGTTCGTGGCGTACGAGAAGGTCAAGACCCGGCGGGACGGCTCGCCGCTGGTCGAGCTGTCGCTGTTCCGGGTGAAGAGCTTCGCGGCCGGGATCTGCGTGCAGCTGGCCTTCGGCGTCGCGCTGGGCATCTTCTTCCTGGTCTGGACCCTCTACATGCAGGTCGGCCTCGGCTGGAGCCCGCTCAAGGCCGGTGCCACCGGCATCCCCTTCTCGATCGCCGTCTCCACGGCGGCCGGGCTGTCGGTGCAGAAGCTGGTGCCGCGCTTCGGGCGCAAGGTGCTCCAGGCGGGCGCGCTGGTGATGGCGGCGGGCGTGCTCACCTACATCTGGGAGGCCGACCGGTACGGGACGGCCATCTCGGCCTGGCAGATGGCGCTGCCGCTGGTCGTGATGGGCCTCGGGATGGGGCTGATCGTCGCGCCGATCACCGACGCGGTGCTGTCCGAGGTGCCGCGCCGGCACGCCGGCTCGGCCTCCGGCCTGATCAACACCGTGCAGCAGGTCGGCAACGCGCTCGGGCTCGGCCTGGTGTCGGTCGCCTTCTTCGGCGCGATGGACGACGTGGTCGCGCCCGACGCGCTGGGGACGGCCTTCGGCGGGGCGTTCGTGCACGCGATGTGGTGGGTCACGGGGGTGCTGGTGGCGGTGTTCCTGCTGATGTTCGCGCTGCCGCGCAAGCGGGCGGTGGCGCCGGTCGAGGCCGGCGGGTCGGAGGGGACCGACGGCTCGGAGCGTCCCGGCGGCCCGGCGGAGACCGGCGGCTCGGATGAGGCCGGCGGTTCGGAGGAGACCGCGGTGGAGCGGCCGGTCCTGGTCTGAGCCCCGCTCCTCCCGGCCCGGGGCCCCGGTCGCACTGCGCGACCGGGGCCCTCACCGCACACTGGGAGGGTCATGGACCGTACGGCGGTGGACTCCTCGGTGCTGCGCTCGGTCGGGTACGACCCCCGGGCGCGGGTGCTGGAGCTGGAGTTCACCGGCGGGCGGGTCTACCGGTACGCGGGCGTGCCGCCCCGGGTGTACCGGGAGCTGCTCGCGGCGGAGAGCCACGGGCGGTACTTCGTACGGTCGGTGCGCGGGCGCTACGCCTACGCGGCGGTGCCGGCCGGCCGGTAGGTTCAACGGGCCCCGGTGACGGCCGCGGTGACGGACCGGCTGGTGGTGCGGGGCTTCGCGGCGGCCTTGGCCTCCTTCGCGGCGCGCTTCGTCTCCTGCTTGAACTCCCGCACCAGGATGAGGGATTCGGGCCCGGTGATGTCGGCGACCGAGCGGTGCGCGCCCTCCTCGCCGTACGCGCCGGCCGCCTCGCGCCAGCCCTCCGGCCGTACCCCGTACTGCTTGCCGAGCAGGGCCAGGAAGATCTGCGACTTCTGCTTGCCGAAGCCGGGCAGCGCGTTGAGCCGGCTGAGCAGCTCCTTTCCGGTGCGGGCGTCCTTCCACAGCGCGGCGGCGTCGCCGTCGTACTGCGCGACCAGGAACTGGCACAACTGCTGGACCCGTTTGGCCATCGCGGCCGGGTAGCGGTGGACGGCCGGTTTGGCCGACAGCAGGGCGACGAACTCCTCGGGGCCGTAGGTGGCGATCTCGTGGGCGTCGAGATCGTCCCCGCCGAGTCGTCGGGCGATGGTCAGCGGGCCGGTGAACGCCCATTCCATCGGGACCTGTTGGTCCAGCAGCATGCCGACGAGCGCGGCGAGCGCGCTCCGTCCGAGCAGTTCGTCGGCCTCGGGCTGCTGGGCGAGCCGGACGGTGACGTTCATGAGGTGGGGCCTCCTCGGAGTTGACGTCGGTCGGCGCCCAGTCTGGATGACGCGGCGTGGGCGGACACCGTCAACACGCCCGTAGCTGGGGAAGTCTTGGTGTTCAAACCCTTGTCAGGCCTGCTTTGTTCGTTGGCGGAGCGGTTGTCGGGGGCTGCTCGCGGGTGCGACGGAAAAATATTTGTCCGTGGCTGTCACATCGGTCGCGCGGGCCGGGTCAGTGCTGTGTCCGACCGGATCCGAGCACATCGGATCGACCACCCACCGAACGGGGAGCACTCCAATGTCCGTCGCCCACACCGTCGTCACCGTCCTCGGCGCCCTCATGGTCGGCTTCTCGGCGTACTCCGTCTTCGCCGGGGCCGAGTACGTCGTGGGGCCGCTCGCCGAGTACGGCGTCCCGCGCGCCTGGTGGACCTGGCTCGGCGTGGCCAAGGCCGCCGGCGCCCTCGGCCTGCTGGCCGGCCTCGCCGTCCCGGCCGTCGGCTACACGGCCGCCGTCGGCATCGTCCTCTACTTCCTCGGCGCCGTGGTCACCGTCGCCCGCGCCCGCGCCTACGCCCACATCCCCTTCCCGCTGATCTACCTGGCCCCGGCCGCCGCCTCCCTCGCCCTCGGCCTCGCCGCCTGACCCACCCCCCGCCCCCTGGGCCGGCCCACCGCCCGGCGGCCGGTCCCGGGGGCGGGGGCATTGTTCCAGGGGCGGGGCATCTCGTATGACTGTTTCGGTTGTGGCGGTGCCGGGAGGTGACGGGGGGTCATTCTTGATCCCCAACGACGTGTCGAGAAAGGCCCGCCGCCGTGAGCCAGCCGTTCGAACTGCCGTCCTTCTACGTGCCGCACCCGGCGCGCCTCAATCCCCATCTGGAGGAGGCACGGGCCCATTCCTCGGTCTGGGCCCGGGAGATGGGGATGCTGGAGGGGTCGGGGATCTGGGACCAGGCCGACCTGGACGCCCACGACTACGGGTTGCTCTGCGCGTACACCCACCCCGACGCCTCCGCCGAGGCGCTGTCGCTGGTGACCGACTGGTACGTGTGGGTGTTCTTCTTCGACGACCACTTCCTCGACATGTACAAGCGCACCAACGACCGCCGGGCCGGCAAGGCGCACCTCGACCGGCTGCCGCTGTTCATGCCCGCCGATCCGGCCGCGCCGGTGCCCGAGCCGGAGAACCCGGTCGAGGCCGGGCTGGCCGACCTGTGGCGGCGCACCGTGCCGGTGATGGGCGAGGACTGGCGGGTCCGGTTCGCGGAGAGCACCCGCAACCTGCTGAACGAGTCGCTGTGGGAGCTCGCCAACATCGACGCGGGCCGGATCGCCAATCCCGTCGAGTACATCGAGATGCGCCGCAAGGTCGGCGGCGCGCCGTGGTCCGCGCAGCTGGTGGAGTACGCGGCCGGGGCCGAGGTGCCCGCGGAGGTGTCGGGCTCGCGGGCGCTGCGGGTGCTGATGGACGCCTTCTCCGACGCCGTGCACCTGCGCAACGACATCTTCTCCTACCAGCGCGAGGTCGAGGACGAGGGTGAACTGAGCAACGGGATCCTGGTGTTGGAGCGCTTCCTGGAGTGCTCGACCCAGGACGCCGCCGAGGCGGTGAACGACCTGCTCACCTCACGGCTGCAGCAGTTCGAGAACACTGTGTTCACCGAACTGCCGGTGCTGTTCGAGGAGGCCGGGCTGGACCCGGCGGGCCGGGCCCGGGTGCTGGCGTACGTCAAGGGGCTGCAGGACTGGCAGTCCGGCGGGCACGAGTGGCACATGCGGTCGAGCCGGTACATGAACGGCGGTGGTGCCGCGGCGACTTCGGCCGGTGGGGCGGGTTCGGCCGGCGGGGTGCCGCCGGGCAGCGGGGGCGGGCTGCCGGGGCTGCCGGGGCTGCCGGGGTTGCCGGGGCTTCCCGGGGCCGGCAACTGGTGGGACCAGTACGCGATCGGCGGGATCGGGACCTCGGCCCTGGACATCCTGCGGAAGGGGGCGGTCGGCGGCGCACCGGCGGGCGGTGGGTTGCCGTCCGGCACCGGGCCGACGGCGGCACCGGCCGTGCGGCGGGCGCGGTCGCACGCGCACCGGCCGTACCGGGCCGTCGGGCCGTCCCGACTTCCGGAGTTCGAGCTGCCGTTCGGTCTCACCCTGAGCCCGCACCTGGACGGTGCGCGGGAGCGGGTGATCGAGTGGGCCGAGCGGGTCGGGCTGCTGGACGCGGCCGTCCCCGGCGTCCCCGGCTCGGGCATCTGGGACGCCGCGTCGATGCGCGACTACGACCTCGCGCTGTGCGCGGCCGGCCTCCAGCCGGACGCCACCGTCGACGAACTCGACGTCGCCTCGGCCTGGTTGGCCTGGGGCACCTGGGCCGACGACTACTACCCGGTGGTCTACGGCCGCACCCGCGACCTGGCCGGGGCGAAGGCCGCCACCGCCCGGCTGCCGCTGTTCATGCCGGTGGACGGCACCCCCGCGCCCGAGCCCGCCAACGTGCTGGAGCGCTCCCTCGCCGACATCTGGGAGCGCACCGCCGCCCCGATGACCGTCGAGGCCCGGGGCCGGCTGCGGGATTCCGTCGAGGTGATGACGGCGAGC
This sequence comes from Kitasatospora sp. NPDC059160, assembly GCF_042755465.1. Classification (NCBI taxonomy): domain Bacteria; kingdom Bacillati; phylum Actinomycetota; class Actinomycetes; order Kitasatosporales; family Streptomycetaceae; genus Kitasatospora; species Kitasatospora sp. NPDC059160. The sequence goes on from NZ_JBHZCN010000037.1 coordinate 62,542, forward strand.
TGGATCTGGGAGCTCGCCAACCAGATCCAGAACCGGATCCCGGACCCGGTGGACTACCTGGAGATGCGCCGCACCACCTTCGGCTCCGAGCTCACCACCCTGCTCGCCCGGCTCGGCCACGGCCGGACCGTGCCGGAGGAGGTCTACCGGCACGGCTCGATGCGGGCGCTGGAGAACTCCGCGATGGACTACGGCGCCATGGTCAACGACCTGTTCTCGTACCAGAAGGAGATCGAGTACGAGGGCGAGCTGCACAACATCGTGCTGGTGGTGCAGAACTTCTTCGACTGCGACTACCCCTCGGCGGTCCGGATCGTCGACGACCTGATGCACTCGCGGCTGGAGCAGTTCCAGCACGTCGCGCAGAAGGAACTCCCGGTGATGTACGAGGACTTCGGGCTGTCGGCGAAGGCCCGGGGGCTGCTCGACGGGTACGTGCGGGAGCTGGAGAACTGGCTGGCCGGCGTGCTGAACTGGCACCGGGAGTGCCGCCGGTACCGGACCGAGGACCTGGAGCGGCACTTCGGCGCGGAGCGGGACCTCGCGGGCGCGGTCCGGGACCGGGCGGGGACTGCCCCGGCGGGCGCGAACCCGGCGGGCGCTCCGGCGGCCTCGACCCCGGCAGCCGCGCCGGCGCCTCGGCCCGGCGTGGGTGCGGCCGCGGGGCCGCTCGGCCCGACCGGTCTGGGCACTGCCTCGCTGCGCCCCCCGTTCGGCGCGGCGGCCCCGGCGAACTGACCTGACCCTCCCGGACGGAGCCCTCCTGGACGGAGCCCTCCCGGACGGAGCCCTCCTGGACGGAGCCCTCCCGGACGGAGCCCTCCTGGACGGAGGCGCACCTGGACGGAGGCGCACCCGCGCGGCCAGCCCGCGCGGGTGCGCCGCGTCGTGGCTAGGCTGGCGAGTCGGGGGCCGTGCGCGCCTTCCGGCGCGCGCCCGCACCGTCGTACACGAGGGCTGAGAGATGGCAGTGCTACCTGAGGGCACACCCTGCTGGGCCGACGCGATGTTCACCGACCTGGAGGGCGCCAAGGCCTTCTACGGGGACGTCCTCGGCTGGACCTTCGGCGAGAGCTCGTCGGAGTACGGCAACTACACCCAGGCCTATTCGGACGGCAAGGCGGTGGCCGCGATCGTGCCGCCGATGCCCGGCCAGCAGGCGCAGTCCGCCTGGTGCCTGTACCTCGCCTCGCCGGACGCCGCCGCCACCGCCGAGCGGATCCGCACCAACGGCGGCGAGGTGGTGATGGGGCCGATGCAGGTCGGCGACTTCGGCACCATGGTGATCGCCAAGGACCCGGGCGGGGTCGTGTTCGGGGTCTGGCAGGGCGGCACCCACGAGGGCTTCGAGAAGCAGGACGCGCCCGGCGCGTACGCCTGGGCCGAGCTCGTCACCCGCGAGCCCGGGAAGGCCGACGCCTTCTTCCCGGCCGTCTTCCCGTACGGCGTGCGGAAGATGGACTCCGAGCAGTTCGACTACCGGATGTTCCTGGTCGGCGGCCGGCCGGTGCTGGGCCGGATGGGCGCGGAGGGCGACTTCCTGCCGCCCGAGGCGCCCTCGTACGTGAGCGTCTACTTCGCCGTGGACGACACCGACGCCGCGATCGGACGGCTGACGGCGCGCGGCGGCAAGGTGTACTTCGGCCCGATGGACAGCCCGTTCGGGCGGTTCGCGGCGGTCGGCGACCAGCAGGGTGCGGCCTTCGGGCTGATCGACCTGGGCCGCACGGTGGGGGACCAACCGCCGACGGTGGACGTCTGATGGGCGAGCGCGAGGACCTCGTCGAGACCCTGGACAAGCACCGCGGCCTGCTGCGACGCACCGTCCGGGACCTCACCGACGAGGAGGCGGCGCGGCGCACCACCGCCAGTGAGCTGTGCCTGGGCGGCCTGATCAAGCACGTGGCGGCGGTGGAGGCGCGCTGGGCGCGGTTCATCACCGGGGGAGCGGAGGCGATGCGCGGCGGGGACGGCGGCTCCGGTGGGCACGGCGGCTCCGGTGCCGGCGGCGTCGACGAGTGGGCGGCGCAGTTCCGGATGGCCGAGGGCGAGACCCTGGCCGGGCTGCTCGCCGGGTACGAGGCGGTGGCGCGCGGCACGGACGAGCTGGTCCGGAGCCTGCCCGACCTCGACCACGGCCACCCGCTGCCGTCGGCGCCCTGGTTCGAGCCGGGGGCGAGCTGGTCGGCCCGACGGGTGCTGCTGCACCTGATCGCGGAGACCGCGCAGCACGCCGGGCACGCGGACATCATCCGGGAGGCGCTGGACGGGGCGAAGTCGATGGGCTGAGCGGGTGACCCCCACACCTCGGCTCACACCTCGGCTCACACCTCGGCTCACACCTCGGCTCACACCTCGACGCCGAGCAGCTCGCGCAGCGCCCGGCCGCCGTCCGGGGTGACCCGCAGGGCCCGGCCGGAGCCGATCCGCTCGACCCAGGCGCGGTCCAGCGCGGTGCGGCAGAGCGCCGCGCCGAGCGCGCCGCCCAGGTGGCTGCGGCGCTCCGTCCAGTCCAGGCAGCTGCGCACCACCGGGCGCCCGCCCGGGCGGCCGGCCCGGGCCGGCAGGTCGATCCGCTGGGCGGCCAGCCAGGCGTGGCCGCGCTCGGTGACGGCGAGCCCGGCGCGGTCGCTGACCAGGCCGCGGTCGATCAGGGCCTCGGCGACGGCCACGCCGAGGCGCCCGGCCAGGTGGTCGTAGCAGGTGCGGGCGCGGGCCTCGGCGCTCTGCCGGGTGGCCTCGCGCAGGGTCCTGGGCGCCGGTCCGGCCCGGCGGGCGGGCTCGCCGGGACTCCCGTCGGCCGTACCCCCGGCGGGCTCCGGGCCGGTCTCGGCGAAGACGGTGAGGTCCTCGATCAGGGTCGCGACGGCGGGCGAGGCCAACCGGACGTACCGGTGCCGCCCCTGGCGTTCCTCGCTCAGCAGGCCGCCCGCGATCAGCCGGGACAGGTGCTCGCTGGCCGTGGACGGCGCGACCCCGGCCGCCCGGGCCAGCTCGCCCGCCGTCCAGGCGCGGCCGTCCAGCAGGGTGGAGCAGAAGGCGGCGCGGGTGGGGTCGGCGAGCAGCGCGGCGAGGGCGGCGAGCGGGGAGCCGCAGTGGTCCACCGGCGTGCGTTCGTGGTCGGGCATGCCTCCATGGTCGGCCCGGCACGGTTCGGCCGGGGCCGAAACGACTCGGGGCCACGATGACGGCATGAACGAAGTGATCTTCGCCCGCTACGAGGACGTGACCGCGGCCCTGGCCGACCCGGCGCTGGTCCCGCCGCCCGCGACGCCCGGCCGGTACGGCACGGTGGCCTGGCTGCGGTCCACCGTCGCCCGGTTCAGCGCGGGCGAGCCGCACGCCCGCCGCCGGGCGCTCGTCCTCGCCGACCTGGCCCGGCTGGACCCGGGCCGGCTGCGGATCCTGGCGGCGGGCGGCTACGAACCGGACGTACGGCTGCGGGTGGTGCGGGTGCTGGCGACGGCGCTGGGGCTGGCCGGGCCGGAGGCCGTCGCGCGGGACGTGAAGGCGGTCGCCCGGGCGTACTTCGACCCGGCGCCGGACGGCTCGGCGCCATCCGGCTCGGTGGCGGAGGCGGACGCGGCGGTGGCCCGGCTGCTGCCCGCGATGGGCGACGCCGACGCGGAGACGGCGGCGAACCGGATCGGCCTGCTGGTGCAGGCCTGCGATGCCACCGCGGCCCTGGTCGAGCACGCCCGGCGCGGCGGCGGGGTACCGGACCTGGCGGCGGTGCTGCGGGAGGACCCGCCGGTCCGGGCGATGCGCCGGTTCGCCGCCCGGGCGACCGTGGTCGGCGGGGTCGCCGTGCCGGCCGGCGCGCGGGTGCTGCTCGACCTGGACGCCGCCCGGGAGCCCGGGCGGGAACCGCTGGCCTTCGGCGCCGAGCCCCGGCTCTGCCCGGGCCGCGCGCACGCCCTGGTGATCGCCGAGGGCATCCTGTTCGGCGCCTCCGACCCGGCGGACGGCTCGGGCCCGCCGGCCGGGGAGCAGCCCGGCCCGGCCGAACCGGCCGAGCTGATCCCGGCGGCGGTCCGGCACGTGCTCGCCCTGGCGGACACCTGGACGGCCTGGGACGGCCGACCGGTGGTCAACGCCGACGGCCGGACGTACACCCCGCACAAGGTGGTGCGCCGGGTCGCCGACCACCTGCTCGACCACCTGGCCGAGGTGGAGGCCCGGCTGGCCGGCGAACCGACCGCGCCCGACCACTGGCACGCCTCCCCGGTCACCACCCCGGCCGACCTGGCGCCGTTCACCGCCGCCGACCTGGACGAGGCCCGCAGCCGGCTCACCCGGCTCGGCGCGATCTGGGCCCACCGGGTCGCCGCGCTGCCGGAGCGGCAGCTCGACGACTCGCCGGGGACGGGCTGGAGCATCCGGCAGATCGTCCGTCACCTCGCCGAGGCCGCCGCCTACTACGCGGACTCGCTGGGCCCCGTCGGCCCGGTCGGAGCCGCTCCGGCCGCACCCGCCACCACGACCGAGGAGCAGACCCGATGACCACCCCCGACCCGATGACCACCCCTACCCCGATGACCACCCCCGCCCCGCCGACCGCCTTCGCGGCCCTGCACCACCGCCCCGGCCGCCCGCTGCTGCTCCCGAACGCCTGGGACCACGCCTCCGCCGCCGCCCTGGGCCGCCGCCGGCCACCCCGCGATCGGCACCACCAGCCTGGGAGTGGCGGCCGCCGCCGGACTGCCCGACGGCGCGGCCGCCACCCGCGCGGAGACCGTCCGGCTGGCCCGCCGGCTGGGCCGCGACGACTACCTGCTGAGCGTCGACGTGGAGTCCGGATTCAGTGACGACCCGGCCGAAGTGGCCGCGCTGGCCGTGGAGTTGGCGGGCTTCGGGGCGGTCGGCATCAACCTGGAGGACGGCCGGCCGGACGGCACCCTGGCGCCGGTCGAGCTCCACGCGGCCAAGGTCGCCGCGGTGAAGGCCGCCGTGCCGGAGCTGTTCGTGAACGCCCGCACCGACACCTACTGGTGCGGGCACGACGAGCCGGAGCCGGAGACCGTACGACGGTTGGACGCGTACCGACGGGCGGGCGCGGACGGCGTGTTCGTGCCCGGGCTGAGCGAGCCGGCGGCGATCGCCGAGCTGGTCGGAGGGCTGTCCGTCCCGCTCAACGTCCTCTGGACGCCGACCGGTCCGAGCCTCGCCGAGCTGGCCGGGCTCGGGGTGGCCCGGGTCAGCACGGGCGGGCTGCTGTACCGCGCGGCGCTGGCGGCGGCGGTGGCGACGGCCGCCGCGGTGGCCTCGGGCGGGCCGGTCGGTCCGCTGCCCGGCTACGCCGAGGTCCAGGCGCTGAGCGGGAGTTGACGACCTGCCGACGGGGTGCGGCGGTCCGGGCTCAGGCCCTGGACCGCCGCGCCTCGACGCCGTCCAGGAGAATGTTGAGGCCGCGCAGGAAGCTGCTGTCCCGGCCCGCGTCGATCTCGTCCGGTACCTGGGTGGTGTACAGCCGGTGCAGTCGCGGGTGCGAGCGGGTGGCCTCGACGACGGCGGGCAGCAGCCGGTCCATGAACTCCTGCTCGCCCTGTCCGCTCCTGGTCAGCGCGCTCAGCCAGGCGGCCTCCACGGTGGCGGTGCCGATGGTGTAGCCCATGACGACGCCCATCACGTCGTTGGCCTCGCCGAGTTCGAAGCCGGCCGTCTCCATCAGGCCCAGCAGCGCCTCGGAGAGCCGCATCCAGTTGGGGCCGAGGTAGACCATCCCGACGTCGCCGATCATCGAGACCATCCACGGGTGGCGGACCACGGCCGCGCGCAGGCCCTCGGTGCACTCGACGATGGCGGCGCGCCAGACCGCCGGGTCCTCGGCGCCGGTGGCCCGGGGCAGCGGGAGTTCGCCGAAGACCTGGTCGACGACCAGGGCGAGCAGTTCCTCCTTGTTGGCGACGTGGGTGTAGAGGGAGGTCGCGCCGGCGTTGAGCCGGGCGCCGAGCTTGCGCATGCTCAGCGCCTCGATGCCGTCGGAGTCCAGCAGGGCGAAGGCCTCGGCGACGATCTGCTCGCGGCTGAGGGCCGGCTGGGTGCGCCGCTTCTGCGGGCGGTTCCACGGCGAGGCGAGGCCGGGCTGCGCTTCGGTCCGGTGCTCCGGCGCGGTGTCCTCCGACTTGGCCGTCATCAGGCCCTCCATTCCACGTGCCCCCTGGTCGGGTGCGGTCCGTCCAGCATAGGCCCCGGCGCCGAACACCGTACGGTCCTGCGAACGCTGTGCGGCGGGCGCACACCGTACGGCCTTGCGCACAGTGTTCGGCCTCCGTACAGTGTTCGGCGTAGCGCACACCGTTCGGTCGGGGACGGCGGACGGTGTGCGCCACGGGGACTTCCGCGCGGCTGCCGCCGACGCGAGGACGTGCGCAGGGCTGCGGCCGACGCGCCGAACCGAAGGGGGAACGCGGTGGATCGTCACCCGCGTCGCTGGCTCATCCTGGTCGTGCTCTGCCTCAGCAGCCTGGTGCTGGTGATCGACAACATGGTGCTCACGGTGTCCATCCCGCCGATCGCGGAGGACCTCGGGGCCGGGGCGCAGGACATCCAGTGGATCATCGATTCGTACATCCTGGTCTTCGCCGGCCTGCTGCTGACCTCGGGCAGCCTGTCCGACCGGTTCGGGCGACGAAAAGTGATGATCATCGGACTGGTGCTGTTCGGCGCCGCCTCCCTGGTCGCCTCCGTCGCCTCCAGCCCCGGTGAACTGATCGCCGGCCGGGTGCTGATGGGCGTCGGCGGGGCCCTCGTGATGCCGAGCACGCTCTCCATCCTGATCACCGTCTTCGACGACGCGGAGCGGCCCAAGGCGATCGCCGCCTGGACCGCGGTGGCCATGGTCGGCCTGGTCGGCGGCCCGGTGCTGGGCGGCGTGCTGATCGCCCACTTCTGGTGGGGCGCGGTGTTCCTGCTCAACGTGCCGGTGGCGGCGGTGGCCGTCGTCGCGGCGATCGTCCTGATGCCCGAGTCCAAGGGCCCCTGGCGCAGGACCGACCTGCCCGGCATGGTGCTCTCGATGGTCGGCATGACCGCGCTGGTCTGGTCGATCATCGTCCTCCCGAAGGACGGCTTCGCCCACGTCAACACCCTCGGCCCGCTGGCCGTCGCGATCGCCGCACTGGTCGGCTTCGGCATCCGCCAGGTCCGCACCGATTCGCCGATGGTCCCGCTCAAGCTGTTCCGCAACCGGGTCTTCACCGGCGCCAGCTTCTCCCTCGTCCTGCTCACCTTCGCCACCGGCGGCCTGATGCTGGTGCTCACCCAGTACCTGCAGTTCGTGCTGGAGTTCTCGCCCACCGACACCGGCCTGGCCTTCATCCCGCTGGCCGTCGCCTCGCTCGCCTTCAACGTGATCGGCGCCGCGATCGGCAAGAAGGTCCCCGCGCGGGTGGTGACCTCGATCGGCATGGTGGTCATCGCGGGCGGCTTCGGCCTGCTGGCCACCCTCTCGGTCGGCGACGGCTTCCCCAAGGTCGCCCTCGCCATGCTGGTCCTCGGCGTCGGCTCCGGCCTCGGCATGCCGGCCGCCGCCAACGCGCTGATGGGGGCCATCCCCGGTGAGCACGCCGGCGTCGGCTCCGCGCTCAACGACACCATCCAGCAGTCCGGAGCCGCCCTGGGCGTGGCCGTCCTCGGCACCGTGCTCTCCAGCACCTACACCGGCGCCATGCCCGCCGACGCCCCCGCCGCGGCCCGGCACGGCATCACCGACGCCCTCGCCCTCTCCGCCGGCAGCGGCGACGGCGCCCTGGCCCGGGTCGCCCGGGAGGCCTTCAACACCGCCACCTCCACCACCTTCACGGTCGGCGGGATCGCGGCCCTGGTCGCGGCGGCGCTCACCCTGGTGCTGATGCGGGGCGGGCCGGCGGGCGGGGCGGGGCCGGCGGCCGGGGAGGGCACCGAGGCCGAGGTGGCGGTCGCCGAGGTGGCGGCCTGACCGTACGCCCTTGGGCTCAGGTGCCCCGAAGGCAGCCCGAAGGCCTCGACCGGTTCGCCGGTCGGGGCCTTCGGGCGCTCCGGAACGCGGTGCCCGTGCGGCGCGCGTAGCCTTCGAACATGCCCACCGACTACGCGGAACGCGCGTCCAGGCTGCCCGGGGCGGTGCTGTGGACGAAGGGCCCGAGCGTGGGCGCCGACGGCGGTGGCCTGGTGCTGCCGGACGGCTGCATGGACCTGCTCTGGACCGAGGGCCGGCTGCTGGCCGCCGGACCGGACACCCGGGCGTTCCGGCCCGGCCCCGAGCTGCCCGGCCCGTGGGCCGGCGTCCGCTTCCGGCCCGGCACCGGGCCCCTGCTGCTCGGCGTACCGGCCTCCGAACTACGCGACCGCCGCGTCGGGTTGGCGGACCTGCTGCCCGGCGCCGAGGTGCGCCGACTGACCGGGCGGATCGCCGCCGCCCCCGACCCGGCCGCCGCCCTGGAGGAGCTGGCGCTGCACCTGGCCGCCGCGGCCCGGCCCGAGGACCCGCTGGTACGGGCGGTGGCCGGCGCGCTCGCGGCCGGGCGCAGCGTCGCGGCGACCGCCGAGGCGGTCGGGCTCGGCGCCCGGCAACTGCACCGCCGCTCACTGGCCGCTTTCGGCTACGGTCCCAAGACACTGGCCCGGATCCTGCGGCTGCAGCGCGCCCTGCGGTTGGCCCGCGCCGGCGTCCCGCTCGCCGACACTGCGGCCCGGACGGGCTATGCCGACCAGGCTCACCTGTCGCGCGACGTAAGGGAGTTGGCGGGCGTCCGGGTGACGGACCTGCTGCCGGGCGGGCCGTAGCCCGGATCCCCGGACGGGCGCGTCGGAGCGGGCCTGGGACGGACCCCGGACGGGCCTCGGAGCGGGCCCTGCCGTCAGCCCTGGAGCGGCGCGAGCAGGTCGACCCCGTTGCCGTCCGGGTCGCGCAGCGAGGCGTAGCGCTGGCCCCAGAAGGCGTCCCAGGGCTTGAGTTCGCCCTGGTACCCGGCCTCGGTCAGCTCCTGGTACACCGCGTCCACGTGCGCCGGGCTCTGGCAGCGGAAGGCCAGGGCGGCCCGGGCGCCGCCGGTCGGCGGCTGCCAGTCCGGGTGGAAGGAGCGGATGGTCGATTCGGCGTCCAGGACCAGGAGCAGCCCACCGGGCAGCTCGGCCTCGACGTGCGGCTCCTGCTCGGAGCCCTCGGGGAAGACCAGTCCCAGCCGCCGGTAGAAGGCGACGGAGGCGGCCATGTCGGAGACGGCCAGGCCGATGAAGGCGAACCGTGGTGCGGATGTGCTGTCCATGGCTCCGACGGTAGGCGGCCCGCGGGGGCGGGGTCTTGAAGGAATCGGACGTCCCCGCCCGCTACCCTCCGGTCATGTCGAACAGCACCTCCGACCTGGACGAACCGATCCACGTCGTCCCGTACGACCCGGCCTGGGCCGGTCTCGGCCGGGCCCTGGCGGAGCGGCTCGCGGCCGGGCTGCGCGGGCTTCCGGGGGCGGTCGGGCTTCCGGGGGCGGTCGGGGTCGAGCACATCGGCTCGACCTCGGTGCCCGGCCTGGCCGCCAAGCCGGTGCTCGACGTACAGGTCGGCTGCGCGCCCGGGGACGTCGACACGGTGGTCGCGCACGTCCGCGCCCTCGGCTTCGAGGACCTCGGCGAGTCCGGCGTACCCGGTCGGCGCTACCTGCGGCGGCGGGCGGAGCAGCCGGCCAACGTCCACGTGGTGGCGCTGGGCGGCGGGCTGTGGACCGACAACCTGCTGCTCCGCGACCACCTGCGGGCCCACCCGGAGGCGGCCGCCCGCTACGCCAGGGCCAAGCGGGAGGCGGCCGCGGCCACCGGGCGGCTGCTCGCGTACTCGGCGCACAAGGCGGCGACGGTGACGGAACTCCTGGCCGAGGCACGGGAGACGGGGGCCTGATCGGCCCGCCGTCGGCCGCTCCTTGTACTGTCGATCACACTGTCGATCTTGGGAACAGTGACACCAGTACGGGGGAATGACGCATGTTCAGGACCGATCCGGAGACGCCCGACGCCTACCGCACCCCGGTCGAGGAGGTCTTCATCCGCAACCACCTCGGCCGGCGACCGGAGCTCGACGCCGACAGCTGGTCGCTCACCGTCGAAGGCCTGGTGGAACGGCCCCTGCGGCTGGACTTCCGGGCCCTCCGGGGGCTGCCGCAGACCAGGTTCACCGCCGTCCACGAGTGCTTCGGCAATCCGCTGCACCCGACCGTGCCGACCAGGGCCGTGACCAACCTGGACTGGGAGGGCGTCCCGCTCGCCGAGGTGCTGGCGCTGGCCGGCCCGCTCCCGCAGGCCCGGCACGTCTGGCTGGAGGGCGCCGACCGGGGCGACTTCGCGGGGGAGAGCGACGTGAGCTTCCTCAAGGACCTCCCGCTGGAGCAGGCCCGCACCGAGGTGGTCCTCGCGCACCGGATGAACGGCGAACCGCTGGCCCCCGACCACGGGCACCCGGTGCGTGCGGTGGCGCCGCGGATGTTCGGCACCAACTCGGTCAAGTGGCTGACCAGGATCGTGCTGGCCGCCGAACGTGCCGAGCACCTCTTCACCACCCGCCTGTACACCCGGGTCCTGCCGGGGGAGAGCGAGGTCCGGCCGGTCCGCGAGAAGGACGTCTGCAGCAAGCTGCTCAGCCTCAAGGACGGCTCCACCGTCCCCGCCGGGGTCCGTGAACTGGCGGGCTACGCCTGGAGTTCCACCGAGGTGACGGCCGTCGAGGTCGCGGTGGACGACGCCGACTGGCAGCCCGCCGAGCTGGACGGGCGCGGCCCGGACCCGAGTTGGCAGCGGTTCCGGCTCCGGCACGACCTCGCCCCGGGGGCGCACCGGATCCGCTGCCGGGCCACCGACTCCGCGGGGCGGGTGCAGCCGCTCGCCGGTGACCGGAACGCCGTCCACGAGATAGCCGTCGTGGCGGTGTGACGCCTGCCCGCCTCTCCGAGGCTCTGCGGTGACACCCGTCCGCGGCTCTGCCGTGACACCCGTCGGTCGCTCCGCTGTGACACCCGTCGGCCGGATTCAGCGGCTGGCGGGGCTGGCGGTGATCGCCGGGCGGACCTTGGTCAGCATCAGCTGGAGGAACCGGTCGGGGTGGCGGAAGCTCGCGAAGTGGCTGGCGTCGTCGATCAGCGCGAAGTCCTTGACCGGCGCGGTCACGTCGTCGAAGAAGCGGCGGGCCGGCGCGGGCGGGGTGAGGACGTCGTCGGCGCCCTGGAAGACGAAGAACGGGATGCGGAAGTCGGTGCCCTCGGCCCGCTCGTCGAAGGTCGCGGCCTCCAGCTGGAGCTGCTCGGAGAACTCCATGGCCTTCAGGTAGGACCGCAGCCCGCGCAGGGTGTGCAGCGGTGAGAACCAGAGCGAGCGCATCACCACGGTCTTCATGGTGTCGTAGGAGAGCGGGTCGCTGGTGAGGACCAGCTTGTTGTACTCGGCGACGTCCTTGGCGGTCCACCGGGTGCGGTCCGCGCCCATGGCCAGGGCGGTGGCCAGCTCCTTCTCCTTCTTCCGGCCCGCCGCGCGCAGCCGGGCGACGAGGGCGTCGTAGGCGGTGCGCTCCCGGCCGCCGTCGATGATGTTCTGGTCGGTGCCGACGTAACCGGAGTACAGCTCCGGGTGGTTGCGGGCCAGCCGCAGGCCGAGGACGGTGCCGAAGGAGTTGGCGACCAGCAGCAGCCGGTCGACCCCGAGCCGGGTGCGCAGGTGCTCGGTGACCTCCAGGGCGTCGCGGTACAGCTGCGGGTAGCTGAGCTCGCCCTGCCCCTCCGGGCCGCCGGCGGCGAAGGTGAAGCCGGCGCCGCGCATGTCCCAGCGGACGATCGTGAAGTGCTTCTCCCAGCTGTGGGTGCGGGGGAGGAAGACCAGGTTGGAGGCGCCGGGGCCGCCGAGGATCTCCAGGATCACCGGGTTGCGGCGGTCCTCGCCGCGGACGGAGACCCACTGGTCGATGCCGCCGATCCGGACGAAGCCGGACTCCTCGATGCCGTTCGGCGCGGTGATCCGCAGCTCCTTCGCGAACGCCGCGCGCTTGAGCTGCCGGTAGCCCAGCAGTCCGGCGACGGGAGTGGCGAGGGCGGCGGTGGTGACGGTGGCGATGGTGGCAAGCATGGTGTATCCCCCAAACTGTTTACTGCGTCAGCAGATGTGTTTAAGGTATATACAGTTCTGGGTGCTGTCAACGGGCGCCGCACGGGCGCCGCGCACGGACATGGCACGGACGTCGCACGGGCGCCGCACCGACATGGCACGGACATCGCACTGGATTCGAGGAGGAGACCGGGATGGCCAAGGAGAAGGCACGCGATCTGCGTGCGGGCGTCGCACTGCTGTGGGGCGAGCAGGAGCAGCCCACCCGCGGGCCCAAGCCCAGCCTGACCCCCCAGCGCATCGCCGCCGCCGCCGTGGTGATCGCCGACGCCGAGGGGCTGGACGCGGTCTCGATGAGCAAGGTCGGTGCCGAGTTCGGCGTCTCGGCCATGGCGCTCTACCGCTACGTGCCCGGCAAGGCCGAACTGGTCGAGCTGATGGTCGAGTCCGTGCTCGCCGGGGCCCCCGACCTGTCAGCCGCCGGCGACGGCTGGCGGGAGCGCATCACCGAGTGGGCCCGCCGCTCCGCCGCGATCCACCGCGCCCACCCGTGGCTGCTGGCCGCCACCGCCATGCGCCGCCAGCTGATGGGCCCCCACCAGCTCGGCTGGCTCGACGCGGCCCTCGCCGCCCTGGAGCCCTCCGGCTTGAGCGCCGCCGAGCAGCACCGGGTCTTCGTCCTGGTCGCCGGCCTGGTCCGCACCCTCGTCCAGCAGGACCTCGACTTCGACGAGCAGCACAGCCGGGAGTGGAGCCGCCTCACCAACGAACTCCTGGCGCGCCACGCCGACCGCTTCCCCACCCTCACCCGGGCCATCGCCGCCGGCGCCTTCGCCCCCGACCCCGTCGACCCCCTGGAGTTCGGCCTCGCCCGCATCCTCGACGGCGTCCAACTCCTCCTCGACCGCCCCACCGCCCCCGCCCCGCCGGCCTGACCCCGGCCCGCCTGGCCCCACCCCGCCCCCGGCCCGGACCGCCGCAGCAGCGATCCGGACCGGGGGCGGTCGCGGTCGGACGCTACTTCGCCAGCAGGATCGCGTACTCGCGGATCAGTGCGGCGGTGCCGTCCTCGATCCGGGCGAAGACGAACACCTCGTCGAGCGAGCTGAACGACCCGAGCTCCCGGCGTGCCGCCACGATGCTCTCGGCCAGGGCGGGTTCGATCGAGCAGGCCGCGGCGATCGCACCGGCCGGCGCGTGGTTGAGGTCGATGAGGCCGCCGTCGTCGTACTCGCGCGACAGGTCGGGGCGTCCGATGTGCAGGTCGCGGGCCAGCACCGGGTCGTTCTGGGCGAGGGACCGCGCCTCGTCGCGGCGGGCGCGGGCGGCGAGCCGGGCGGCGACCACGGGATCGGCCGCTGCGGGGTGGGGCGGCCGGTCCGCTCCGGCGGCCGGGCCGAAGACCTCCCGGCGGAGCGGGACCAACTGGTAGCAGGCGGTCACGATCACGGCGATCGCGAAGAGCACGGTGATGCCGCTCAGCACGTTGCCGACCGCGCCGACCGCGTTCCCCTTCGGGTCCTTCGGCGTCAGTGAGGAGAGCACCCCGAAGACGACCGCGGCGCCCGCGTAGCACCCGGCGCGGACCAGCAGGTCCTTGCGCTGCAGCCGGGCCGCCGCGTGGGCGAACGGGACGGCGCTGAACATCCCGGCCGACAGCAGGACGACGAGGAAGTACCAGAAGCCGGGCCGCCGTTGCCGGCCCGTCGGGGCGGGCGCCTCCCCGGTCGGCTGCGGGGTGCTGCTGCTGGTGGCGGTGTGGCGGAAACCGGTCCCGGGGACGGAGAGCGTGGTCTGGACCCGGCCGTCGGTCCGCCTGGTCACCCGGGCGCCCTTCGTCCCGGCGGAGTAGCTCAGGCCCGACTTGGAGGCCGTGACGCGGAACGGGCCCGCCTTGAAGCTCTTGCGGGAGGAGAAACCCATGCGGATGGCGCCCTTCGATGGTTCGTCGAGGGCGCCAGCCTTCCAGAGCGGATCCGTGTCGTGACGGACCGTTGTCGACTTGTGATGGTCATGTGACGGCCCCGGGCCCGGGCGGGGACGACCGACTCCGGGCCTGCGCACACGTGCGATCCCGTACCGGTCTACCGTCGTCCGACGCGCGCTACCGGTCGGCGGGGGCGTCGCCCGTGCGGAGGGTGAGGACGGTGATCTCGCTCGGGGCGAAGATCCGGAAGGGCGGGCCCCAGAAACCGGTGCCGCGGCTGGTGTAGAGCCTGGTCCGCTGCCCGTGCAGGCTCAGGCCGTGCACCACGGGCTGGTCGATCCGGACGAGGAAGTTGAACGGCCAGATCTGGCCGCCGTGGGTGTGTCCGGAGACCTGCAGGTCGATGCCGGCGGCCGCGGCCTGCGGGACGTACTTGGGCTGGTGGGCGACGAGCAGGACGGGCAGGTCCGGGTCCGCCCCCGCGAGGGCGCCGGCCAGGTCGGTACGGTGCCCGGCCAGGCCGGAGGACTCCGCGGTGACGTCGTCCACGCCGGCCAGCACCAGGGTGTCCCCGCCGCGCTCCACCAGCACGTGGCGGTTGTGCAGGGGTTCCCAGCCGAGGTCCGCCATGCGGTCCAGCCAGCCCTGGGCCTCCCCGCCGTACTCGTGGTTGCCCGTGACGTAGACCTTGGCCAGCCGGGCCCGGACGGTGCCGAGCGGCGCGGACTGCTCGCGGCGCTGGGCGGGGGTGCCGTCGGCGATGTCCCCGGCGTGGACGACCACGTCCGGGTCGAGCGCGTTGACCGCCTCGGTCACCCGCGCCGACCAGTCCGCCCGGTCGATCGGCCCGTAGTGGGTGTCGGCCAGCACCACGACCCTGGTCCCGTCCAGCCCGCCGCCGAGCCGCGGCAGGTGGACGTCCAGCCGCTTCACCCGGGGCACCCGCATCGCCTCGTGGTGCCCCCAGGCCAGCAGCCCGGCCGAGACCGCGGCCACCGCCACGGCCACCGCCCTGGCCCGGTCGGCGCCGCCGACGTCGAGCCCGCCCAGCACGAGGTTCACCAGGCCGCCCAGCACCGACCAGGTGAACAGGACCCACATCACCCCGAGGCTGGTGTCCCCGAGGCGCGCCGCCCGGTCGTTCCGCCGCGATCCGTGGCCCGCGACCATCAGGAACGGGAACGACACCAGCCAGACGGCGAACACCGCCGTGCCCGCCACGACCACCGGCAGCGGCCAGCCGGCCCCGGACCCGAGGAGCGTCCACCAGGGCGGCAGGCACAGCACCAGCAGGACGAACACCAGAACGGCCACCCGCCGAACCACCGACCGCCGCCGCCCCGGCCCCGCCGCCTCCGCCCCACCCGCAGGCCGTGCGGCAGCCGCGACCGCCCCGCCCTCCGCCCCGACCCCTGCTCCCGACCCGCCGGATCCGCTGTCAGCCACTGCGTCGCCCCTCACGTCTGGACCCCCTGCCCTCCCCATCATCCGCCACCCGCCACCCCACGAGCCCCGGCCGGTTCAGCCCCCCGAGGCCCCGCACCTTCCGGGCGCTGCCTACGAGGCCGCCAAGACCCTCGGCGGTGAGCCGGTTCACGAAGTGCCGGCACGCCGAGGCGAGAAGACGGCGCGGTTCCGGCGCAGCGAGGAGGGCCGGCAGAGGATGTCCGATCGCGGCCTGCCGAGGCGACGGGCCGCAGGAACGACGAAGGCCCGGGCCGCTGAGCGGTCCGGGCCTTCGTGAAGGCGGAGGATACGAGATTCGAACTCGTGAGGGGTTGCCCCCAACACGCTTTCCAATTCTCCCGAACGCCGTCCGCCGGGGTTCACACCCGTCCTGACCTGCGCCGGAGTGAACCACTGGGCGGCGGCTGAACCCGGCTGGACGGGGGTGAATGAGACCAAAACTGAGACCAGCTGGCTCCGCTCACCAGGCCCGACAGCCCCTGCTCACCACGCCTCCGGTCAGCTGGCTCCTGCCTCTACGCGCCATGAGGCGAGCCCGCTCCTAACTGATCGTTTCAGAATGTTGGTGGTGCTCGTGGAGCCGAGCAGGTGAATCTTGCTGCTCAAGCGGGTGATGGCCGTGCTCACGCATGCATCCAATCCGCGCTGTTCGTGGACGACATGAGCCCTTGGGGTGCACGGCCGACAGGGCCCTCCTGGCATCAGGTCCAGGGTCCTGCAGCCGTCCCGGCACTTTCGCCCGGTGTGATCAGCTTTCACCGGATTCGGGCAACAAGCCCGAAGCACCGAAGGAGAACCGATGCGCCCCGCCCTCCCGACCAAGCGCACCCTCGCCCTCGTCCTGGCCGCCACGGCCGTCGGCACGGCCGTCGCGATCAGCGCGCCGGCCATGGCGACCGACACCCCGCAGAAGAGCAACAACCGCTCCACCCGGGCTGCCCAGGTGCCGGACTTCACGGCCGACTACACCGGCTCCGAAGCCCTCTCCGGGCTTCCGGTGCTCGGCGTCCCCTACGGCAGCCGCGCCAAGCTCAACGACCTCGGCGGCAACCAGTTCGGCACCGCCTACGGCAACTGCGTCAAGGACGAGATCGGCTCGACCCAGGACCAGGTGCTCTGCAGCACTGTGCTCAAGTTCAACGACGGCGCACAGATCGCCCTCACCAGCGTGCGGCCCATCGCCCACCCGGGCGCGGAGGCCCAGTCCTTCGACGCGATCGTCACCGGTGGCACCCTCAAGTACGAGGGCATCACCGGCAGTGCCCGCTTCACCCCCCAAGGCGCCAGCGTCTACGACGTCAGCTTCAGCTGACCCGCCCAGCGACTGCGGTGGCCCCGACCCCTGGGATGTCCGGGCCACCGCTCGCCGGAGCCCTGCGAAGCCGTCGCAGGCAGATGATGACGCAGGCGAGTTCAAGCAAGCCCTGATGGAGGTCAGCTCGACGTTCGTATCGGATGCGCAGGCGCTTGAACTGGTGGAGCCAGGCGCAAGTCCGCTCTACCACCCAGCGGGTTCGCCCCAAGCCAGAGCCGTGGGCGACGCCACGGCGGGCGATGAGCGGCTTGATGCCGCGCTTCCACAGCCGGCGGCGGTACTTGTCGTAGTCGTAGCCACGGTCGGCGAACAGGCGTCTGGGGCGGCTGCGCGGGCGCCCGCGCAGCCCCCGGATTGCTGGGATTGCGTCCAGCAGGGGGAACAACTGCGTGACGTCGTGTCGGTTTCCACCGGTCAGCGAGACGGCCAGGGGTGTGCCGTAGCGGTCGACGATCAGATGGTGCTTGGACCCGGGACGGCCACGGTCGACCGGTGAGGGCCCGCCGTGAGCCCCTCCCCGGAGGGCCCTGATATGAGAACCGTCGATCGCCGCATCGTCCATGTCCAGACGGTCGGTCGCCCGCAACTCCGCGAGTAGCGCCTCGTGAAGGCGGGGCCAGACGCCGGCCTCGGTCCAGTCCCGCAACCGGCGCCAGCTGGTCACCCCGGAGCAACCTACGACCTGTGCCGGGACATCGCGCCAAGCCACTCCTTTGCGCAGCACGTAGACGATTCCCACCAGCGCAACCCGATCCGGGACCGGCAGCCGCCCGGCATGACGACGGCGCCGGACAGGTCGAGGCGGGAGCAGCGGCGCAACGCGCTCCCAAAGGTCGTCAGGAACAAGATCAGTGGGCATCCACAGACCCTGCCAGGCGCGAGCCGATGCGCAGGCGCATTCTGAAACGATCAGTAAGCACGGGGACTGTCCGGATCGGGGGCGGGCAGTGGCCAGTTGGGATGGGCGAGGTGGCGGCGCAGGGCGTCGAGGCGGGCGAGGTGGTGGTCGAGGGCGGCGTTGACGGTGCTCGTGGTGGCGGCCACTCGTGCTTCGAGGTCGTGGATCCGGTCCAGGAGGTCCTGCCAGCGCCT
>NZ_JBHZCN010000038.1:0-79980 GCF_042755465.1 Kitasatospora sp. NPDC059160
GTGGGGGGGTGGGGGCGAGGGGGGTGGGGGCGAGGGGGGGTGGGGGCGAGGGGGGGTGGGGGCGAGGGGTCAGCGGGTGGCTGCTGGGGCGGGGGCTGGGGTGGGGAGGTGGGTGGCGGCGGTGAGGAGGGTGGGGAGCATGCGGGTGGCGTGGGTGGCGTAGCCGTGCGGGGAGGGGTGGATGCCGTCGGGGCCGAGGAGTTGGGCGGCGCGGTGGTGGAAATCGGGGCCGGAGGTGGGGGCGAGGTGGGCGTCGGTGCGGGTGGCGGTGCGGGTGTGGAGGCGGGCGAGGCGGGTGGAGCGGTGGTGGCCGATCCAGCGGACGGGGGTGCGGAAGCCGGGCGCGTAGCCGGGGTCGGGGCAGGGGACGACGACGAGTTGCCAGCCGGCCTCGCGGAGGGTGCGGGCGAGGTGGGCGTGCCGGCGGGCGGCGCGGCCGAGCGGGGCGGGCAGCAGGACGTCGTTGCCGCCGACGATCAGTACGGCGACGCCGGGCCGCAGCCGGGCGGCGCGCAGGACTTGGCGGCCGACGGCGGCGGTGGTGGCGCCGGCCCGGGCGTGGACCCGCAGGTCGACGGGCCGGCCGGTGCCCTCGGCGAGGCCGGTGGCGAGCAGGGCGCCGAGGGTCTGCTCGGGGCGGTGGGCGCCGAAGCTCTGGGCGAGCGAGTCGCCGAGCATCAGCAGGGTGAGCGGGTGGTCGGCGGCGTCCGGGGCGGAGCCGTACCGGCCGTCGGCGACCGGGACGAACCAGTCGGTGGGCGGCCGGTGGGCGAGCAGGCGCAGGTACAGCCGGGCGAGCCGGTGGGCGAGGCGGCGCATGGGGGGATGGACTCCGGGGTCGGGCGGGAGGGCGGTCAGGCGGCGGTGAGGACGACGGCGGCGTTCTGCCCGCCGAAGCCGCAGGAGACGGACAGGGCGGAGGGGGCGTCGACCGGACGGGGCGCCTTGGTGACCACGTCGAGGCGGATGGCGTCGTCGAGCCGGTCGAGGTTGGCGGTGGGCGGGACCAGCCGGTGCTGGAGCGCGAGCACGGTGAGGGCCGCCTCGATGGCGCCGGCCGCGCCCATGGTGTGGCCGATCACGCTCTTGTTGGCGGTGACCGGCGGCGGTCGGCGGAAGACCTGCCGCAGGGCCGCCGCCTCGGCGGGGTCGTTGAGCGTGGTGCCGGTGCCGTGCGCGTTGACGTGCCCGATCTCCTCGGGTGCCAGCCCCGCGTCGGCGAGTGCCGCCCGTACGGCCCGGGCCAATCCGTCGCCGCCGGGGTGCGGGGCGGTGAAGTGGTGGGCGTCGCCGCCGGCGCCGTGCCCGGCGAGGTACCCGCGGACGCGGGCGCCGCGGGCCCGGGCGTGGTCGGTACGTTCGAGCAGCAGGACGCCCGCTCCTTCGCCGAGGACGAAGCCGTCCCGGTCGGCGTCGAAGGGCCGGGAGGCGCCGGCCGGGTCGTGGCGGCGGCGGGAGAGCGCGCCGAGGCGGTCGAAGCCGACGCAGGTCATCGCGGAGCGGGCGCTGTCGGTGCCGCCGGCCAGCACGAGGTCGCAGGTTCCGGCCCGGATCAGGTCGCTGCCGAGGGCGAGCGCGCTGGTGCCGGAGGCGCAGGCGGTGCTGACGACCAGGCCGGGGCCGAGGGCGCCGAGGTCGAGGCTGACCTCGCCGGCGGCCATGTTGGGGATGGAACGCGGGATCATCAGCGGGGAGATCCGGTCGGCCCGGCCCGCGGCGAGCCGGCCGTACTCGACCACGTGGGTCTGCACGCTGGTGGCGCTGACCCCGAGGACGACGCCGACCCGGGTGCCGTCCCAGTGCGCCGGGTCGAGCCCGGCGTCGGCGACGGCCTGGCGGGCGGCGACCACGGCCAGCTGGCTGAACCGGTCGAGGCGCCGGGCGAGCCGCCCGCCGAGCAGGGCGGGCGGGTCGAAGTCGGCGACCCGGCAGGAGAAGTCGACGTTCAGGCCGAGGAGTTCGGGGTCGGGGCGGGCGGTGGGCGCGGCGCCGAGGAAGTGCTCCCAGACGGCGTCGGCGCCGCTCCCGGCCGGGGTGACCAGGCCGAGTCCGGTGACGGCGACCATCGAATGGGACGGGGCCAGCGGACGGGACGGGGCAGAGGGGCGCAGCGGGCTCAACTGACCGATTCCCGGGCCAGGGTGGCGTCCGCGTGGGCGGCGAGTTCGCCGAGGGTGCGGTCCGGGCCGATGTCGGCGACGGTGACGCCGAGCTTCTCCTCGACCACCAGGGAGAGTTCGACCAGGGCGAGGCTGTCGAGGGCGAGCGAGGCGAGGGTGGCGTCGGGGGTGACCACGGCCGGGGAGACGTCGAACTCGTCGATCAGGCAGGCGCGGATCGTCTCGTAGCTGCTGGGCATGGTGAAGTTTCCTTTCAGCTGGGGGTGTTGATGGTGTCGATGACGGCGGAGGCGGCAGCCCGCCGCCCGGGCAGCCGGGTCCAGGCCAGCGCGGCGCCGAGCAGGGCCACCGCGCCGCCGACGACAGCGGCGGCCGCCAGACCGTCGGTGAAGGCGGCCGGGTCGCCGGGAGCGGCGCCGGTGAGCGAGGTGGCGAGGACGGAGCCGAGCACCGCCACGCCGAGGGTCGAACCGACCTGCCGGGTGGCGTCGTTGAGCGCCGAGCCGACCCCGGCCGCGCCGACCGGGACGGCGCTCATCACCACCTCGGTGGCGACCGGGGCGAGCAGCCCGGCACCGAGCCCGGCGAGGGCCTCGAAGAGCAGCACCCGCCCGTCCCCCGAGTCGGCGGCCAGCCGGCCGAGTTGGACGAATCCGGCGGCGATCAGCAGCAGTCCGCCGGCCGAGGGCACCCTGGCCCCCAACGGCCGTGCCAGCAGAGGCCCGAGGAGCGCGCCGACGGCGAGCCCCAGGGACAGCGGGACCATCCGCAGCCCGGCCTGCCAGGCGCTCAGGCCCCGCACCTGCTGGAGGTAGAGGGTGAGCAGGAACATCGCGCCGAACATCGCGAAGGACATCAGCGCGAGCGTGGTGGTGGCCGGCCAGACCGGCCCGCCGCGCAGCAGCCGGACCGGCACCATCGGTGCGGCGCAGCGGAGTTGGCGACGCACGAAGGCGGCCAGCAGCAGGACGGCGATCGCGAAGGCGGTGAGCACGGCGGGGCCGGTCCAGCCCCGGCCGGGGGCCTCGATCACTCCCCAGACCAGGGCCAGCAGCCCGGCACAGGACAGCAGCGCCCCGGGCCGGTCCAACGGCCGGGCCTCCGGCGCACGGGACTCGGGGACGGCGACCAGGGCCGCCGCGCCGATCACCGCGATGACCGGGACGTTGAGCCAGAACGCCGACTGCCAGCCGTACCGGTCGACCAGCAGTCCGCCCGCCACCGGGCCGAACACCGCACCGACCCCGGCCACCGCCGCCCAGATGCCGATCGCCCGCTTCCGGGCGACCGGATCGCGCAGCACGTGCACCACGGTGGACAGGGTGGCCGGCATGAACAGGGCCGCGCCGAGGCCCATCCCGCAGCGCGCGGCGACCAGTTGGGCGGGCCCGGTACCGAGCGCCCCGGCGGCCGAGGCGGCCCCGCACAGCGCCAGCCCGGCGAGGAAGGCGCGCCGCCGGCCGTACCGGTCCCCCAGCGCACCGCCCGCCAGCACGCAGCCGCCCAGCGCCAGCGCGTAGCCGTCCACGATCCACTGGGTCTCGGCGAGGGTCGGGCCGAGGTCGGCGCGCAGGCCGGGGACGGCCACGTTGAGCACGGTGAAGTCGAGGCCGAGCAGGAACAGCGCGGCGCAGACCACCGCGACCGCCGCCCAGGCCCGCCGCGCGGTGGGCGGCGAGCTCACGGGCGCCGGGGCCGCAGGCGCCGAGCGCACGGGCGCCGAGCTCACAGGCATCGGGGTCGCAGGAGTCGGGCCCACAGGAGTCGGGGCCATCAGGCGGACAGCCGCAACGGCTCGTCGCGCCGCCGGAAGCCGATCCGGTACAGCGTGGCCGCGCCGCGCAGGAAGGTCACCTCGCTGGCCCGCAGGTAGCGCCGGTACCGCCGGTAGCCCTCGGGGCCGACCAGCTGCTCGGCCTGCTCGCGGGCCCGCAGCAGCCGGGCCGACCAGGAGGCGAGGGTGCGGGCGTAGTCCTCGGCGGAGGCGGTGAGGGCGACCACCGAGAAGTACGGGTCGCAGGCGGCGGCGATCTCGCTCAGCCGGGGCAGCCGGGCGGTCGGGAAGACGTCGTTGCCGACGAAGTCGCCGATCGGGCCGGAGCCGTCGGCGGCGCCGTCGTAGGCGATGGTCTGCAGCGACATCCGGCCGCTGGGGCGCAGCCAGCGGTGGCAGGCCGCGAAGTAGCGGGCGTAGCAGTCGAGGCGCTCGGCCCGGCTCATCCCGGCGGTGGCGAAGTGCTCGAAGGAGCCCATCGCCATGACGGCGTCGTACGGCCGGTCGGGGTCGTGGGCCTCCCAGCTCTCCAGTCGGGGTTCGACGCCGGGCAGGGCGCGGGCGGCGAGGAACTCGTACTGGGCGCGGGAGACGGTCAGCCCGACGGCTTCGCGGACCCGGTCGTCGCCGCTCGCGTGCGCCAGCATGGCGCCCCAGCCGCAGCCGACGTCGAGCAGCCGCAGGCCGTCGCCGGGGCGGGCGCCGACCAGGTCGAGGTGGTGGTCGAGCTTGGCCCGCTGGGCGCGCGGCAGGGCGGTGGCGTCGGGCGCGTCGCGGGGGATGCCGTCCCACTTGGCGGCGGTGTAGGCGAGGGTCTCGTCCAGCCAGAGGGCGTAGAAGTCGTTGCCCAGGTCGTAGTGGAACTCGATGTCGGCGGCGGTGGTGCCGGCCGTGGTGACGGTCATGCGGATCCTGTTCCGGGTGGTCCTGCGGTCCGGGCGGTCTGTCGGTCCGGGTGGTCTTACGGAGGTCCGGGTGGCCTCGCGGGAGCCCGGGCGGTCTTGCGGAGGCCCGAGCGGCCTTGCGGGCCCTACGGAGGCCCGGGCGGGCGGTGCTCTCAGCCGGCACCGGCCCGGCGGGCCCGGACGGCGAGGGCCTGATCGCGGCGCTCGACGAAGCGGGCGGCCCGCGCGTCGGTCCGTGCGAGGTGGGCGGCGATCCGTTCGCGGGCCTGTTCGCCGGTGGGGCCGAGCCCGGTCAGCTCGGTCACCCGGAGGGCGCGCAGCAGCGGGACGAGCACCTCGTCGTGGTGCACCCGCAGGTCGTAGACGCCGGCCACCGCGATCTCGGCGGCCAGTCGGCCGAAGCCGGGCATGGCCTGGCCCGGCATGGCGAAGTCGCGGATCGTGGTGTCGAGCGTGACGAGCACCTGGTCGGCGTCCACCTCGACTGCCGCGCGCAGCAGTTCGCGGTAGTAGACCATGTGGAGGTTCTCGTCCTGGGCGATCCGGGCGAGCAGCCGCTCGCAGACCGGGTCGCCGCTGAGCCGCCCGGTGTTGCGGTGGCTGACCCGGGTGGCGAGCTCCTGGACGGCGGCGTGGGCGACCACGCCGAGCACGCCGTCGAGGTCGGGGGCGGTGCCGGCGGCGAGGTGCGCCATCCGGGAGCGCTCCAGCGCGACGGGGTCGACGGCGCGGGCGGCGTGCAGGTAGCCCCGGATGGCGGCGGCATGGCGGTCCTCCTCGGCGGTCCACCGGTGCAGCCAGGCGCCCCAGGCGCCGTCCCGGGAGGTCCGGCTGCCGATGGCCCAGTGGTAGCCGGGCAGGTTGTCCTCGGTCAGCAGGTTGACGACCAGGGCGGAGCGCACGGCGGGTGCCAGCGCGGACTGCTCGGGGCGCCAGGGCTCGCCGCCCAGCGGGCCGTCGAAGTCCCGGCCGAGGCTCCAGGGGACGTACTCGTGCGGGAACCACTCGCGGGCGGCCGCGAGATGACGATTCATCAACTCCTCGGCAGTGGCTTCGAGTTCGGAGAGCCAGCGGGCGGTTTCCGCGGTAGCGATCTTCACGGGCCATGATCGTCGCGGACCGGCGCGCGGCTGCGCAAGCCCGCCTCACCCGTTCAGGTGACCCCGGGATCACGGCCCTGACCTGGGTCTATGCCACCGGCAATCCGGGCGCCGAGCGGCCCGACACGCGGCGCGTGAACGGCAACGACAACGGTCACCAGTACAGCCTTTGGATCTTTGTCGATTCTGCGGTTCACTTCGAGTGCGGGCGATCGCACCCCGTCACCACCCACCCGTGCGTCCAGAGAGGACTTCGATGGCCGGGCACGAGCATTCCCACGATGATCATGCGCATGACCACCAGAACCCGAAGGGCCACGGCCACGGAGGGCACGGCGGCCACGCGCACGGCCACGGGGGCCACGGCGGCCACTCCCACGGCGTCGCCGCCGACGCCGACCGCCGCTGGCTGGTCAGCGCCCTCACCCTGATCGTCGTCTTCATGGCCGGCGAGGTCGTGGTCGGCTTCGCCGCCCAGTCCCTGGCCCTGATCTCCGACGCGGCGCACATGCTCACCGACGCCGCCTCGATCGTGCTCGCCCTGGTCGCCATGCGGCTCTCCGCCCGCCCGGCCCGCGGCGGCTACACCTACGGGCTCAAGCGCGCCGAGATCCTCTCCGCCCAGGCCAACGGCGTCACCCTGCTGATCCTCTCCGCCTGGCTCGGCTACGAGGCGATCACCCGGCTGATCAGCCCGCCCGAGGTCACCGGTTCACTGGTGCTGGTCACCGCGCTGATCGGGATCGTGGTCAACCTGGCCGCCACCTGGTGCATGTCCAAGGCCAACCGCAGCTCGCTGAACGTCGAGGGCGCCTTCCAGCACGTGCTCACCGACCTCTACGCCTTCATCGCCACCGCCGTGGCCGGTGCGGTCATGCTGACCACCGGCTTCGCCCGGGCCGACGCGATCGCCTCGCTGATCGTGGTGGCGCTGATGCTCAAGGCCGGCATCGGGCTGGTCCGGGACTCCGGGCGGATCTTCCTGGAGGCCGCCCCCGCCGGGATCGACCCGGACGCGGTGGCCGACCGCCTGGTCACCGAGCCGCTGGTCGAGGAGATCCACGACCTCCACATCTGGGAGATCACCTCCAACCAGCCGGCCCTGTCGGCGCACATCCTGGTCACCCCCGGCGGCGACTGCCACGCCGTCCGGCGCGAACTGCAGCGCCGGCTGTCCGAGGAGTACGGCATCACCCACAGCACCCTCCAGGTCGACCACGTCGGCGAGGACGAGGCGGGCGCGCTGCTGCAGATCGCCGGCCCGGGCGAGTCGGCCGCCGAGCACTGCGCCGACGCCCACGGCCCGGTGCACCGCGCCGGCCCGCACGAACACTGAGCGCGAACACTGAGCGCGAGCGCCGAGCAGGATCGCTGAGCACGAACGCCGAGCAGGAGCACTGAGCGCGAACGCCGAGCACGAACGCCGAGACCGCCGTTCGTCGTCGCGGTGCGGCATGATCTGACTCGTGACCGCACCGCGACTGATGCTGCTCGACTCCGCCAGCCTGTACTTCCGGGCCTACTACGGCGTACCGGACTCCCTGCGCTCGCCGCAGGGGGAACCGGTCAACGCCGTCCGCGGCCTGCTGGACTTCATCGCCCGGCTGGTGCACGACCACCGGCCCGAGGAACTCGTCGCCTGCATGGACGCCGACTGGCGCCCCCAGTGGCGGGTGGACCTCGTCCCCTCGTACAAGACCCACCGGGTCGCCGAGGCCGCCGTGGACGGCGAGGAGGAGGTCCCGGACACCCTCGCCCCGCAGGTGCCGGTGATCGAGCAGGTGCTGGACTCCCTCGGCATCGCCCGGGTCGGCTGCCCCGGCTACGAGGCGGACGACGTGATCGGCACCCTCACCGCCCGCGCCACGGGCCCGGTGCAGATCGTCACCGGCGACCGCGACCTGTTCCAACTGGTCGACGACGAGCGGCTGATCACCGTGCTGTACCCGGTCAAGGGGATGGGCAACCTCCAGGTCACCGACGACGCGGTGCTGCTGGAGAAGTACGGCGTGCGCGGCGACCGGTACGCCGACATGGCTGCCCTGCGCGGCGACCCGTCCGACGGCCTGCCCGGCGTCAAGGGCATCGGCGAGAAGACCGCCGCCCAGCTGATCAACGAGTACGGCGACCTGGCCGCGATCCGCGCCGCCGCCCTGGACATCGGCTCCCGGCTCACCCCGGCCCGCCGCCGCAACATCGTCGAGGGCGCCGCCTACCTGGACGTCGCCCCCACCGTCGTCCGGGTCGCCCAGGACGCCCCGCTCCCGGACTTCGACCCGGTCCTCCCCCGCGAGCCCGCCGACCCGATGACGCTGGAGCACCTCTCCGCCCGCTGGGGTCTCGGCACCTCCCTGGAACGCGTCCTGGAGGCCCTGGCCACCCGCTGAGCCCGCTCCCCGCCGGCGACCTGTCGGCAGCCAGCCAGCGACCTGTCGGCGGGCAACGGTAGGGTTCGGGGAAACTGATGATCAGTTGTGTGTTTCCGAACTCGGGGGGTCCCTTGAACACCGTCTCCGTCAAGCGCCGCGGCGCGTTCCTGCTCGCGGCCGCCGCCCTGGCCACCGTCGGCGTCGCCGGCACCGCCCAGGCCGTGCCCAACTCCGGCTCGCTGTGGGTCGGCTACGGCAAGAGCAACACCTACGCCAGCGTCAAGTGCGTCCAGCTCATCTCCAACAGCCTGCACTACCAGACCGGTTACCACACGGTCGACGTGGACGGCTCGTTCGGCCCGGACACCTACGGCGCGATCGTCGCGCTCCAGAAGTGGGCCAGCCTGGACCCGGACGGCGTCGTCGGCCCGCGGACCGGCGACGTCATGATCGAGGCGACCAAGGACAGCTACCACTGCTACTCCTCGCTGCCCACCCTCAAGTAGGCACCGGCACCCAGCAGCGCAGGGGCCAGCACGTTCCCTCGAACGTGCGGGCCCCTGCGCGTTGCCGGCGGCCGGGCCCCGTCCGGCCGGACAGGGCCTAGCCCCTAGCCCACCGAGGAGTAGGCGATGATGCCGCGGCGCAGGCCGTCGACGGCCTTGCGGGCGGTCCTGCGGAGTTCGGCGTCCTCGCCGGCCGCGTCCTGGATCTGACCGAGGACGTCGATCAGCTGCTTCGTCCAGCGGACGAAGTCGCCGGCCGGCATGTCGGCGTCGCGCAGGACCTGGTCCAGGCTGTGGCCGAGCGCCCAGCGGTAGGCGGCCCAGGCGAAGCCGAGGTCGGGTTCGCGCTGGCCGACGCCTTCGGCGGTGTTGATCCGGTGCTGCTCCTCCAGGGCGTCCAGGTGGCCCCAGATCCGGACCATCTGGCCGAGCGCCTCCTTGGCCGCGCCCTCCGGCACCCGGGGGGCGCCGGCGTCGTCGGCCTGCCGCGACTCGAAGACCAGCGCCGAGGCGCAGGCGGCGAGTTCGGCGGCGGCGAGGCCGCTCCAGACGCCCTCGCGGATGCACTCGGAGGCCAGCAGGTCGAGCTCGCCGTAGAGCCGGCCGAGCCGCTTGCCGTCGTCGGTGACGGTGTCACCGCTCAGGTAGCCGAGGTCGGTGAGCAGGCCGCAGACCCGGTCGAAGGTGCGGGCGATGGTGTGGGTGCGGGAGCGCATCCGGCGTTCCAGCAGTTCGGTGTCGCGGTGCAGCCGGTGGTAGCGCTCGGCCCAGCGGGCGTGGTCCTCGCGGTCGGAGCAGCCGTGGCAGGGGTGCTGGCGCAGCTCGGTGCGCAGCCGGGTGATCTCCGGGTCGTCGGCGGCGGCCGCGCGGCCGCGCCGGAACCGCTCGGGCTCCAGGTGGCCGGCCTTGGTGCGCAGCGCGGAGGCGAGGTCGCGCCGGGACTGCGGGCTGCGCGGGTTGAAGGACTTGGGGATGCGGACGCGTTCGACGGCGACCACCGGGTGCGGGAAGTCGATCATCGCGAGCCGCTTGACCTGCCGCTCCGCGGTGAGCACCACCGGGCGCGGGCCGTCCTGGAAGTCGGGGTGGCGCGGGCCGCCCCGGCCGGAGCGGCTGACCGGCGGCAGGCCCGGGTCGAGGACCAGGGCGAGGCCGGCGAACTTGCCGGTGGGGACGTGGATGACGTCGCCCGGCTTGAGCTGCTCGATGGACTCGACGGCGGCGGCGCGGCGCTGGCTGCTGCCCTCGCGGGCCAGCTCGTTCTCGCGGTCCTTGAGCCGGCGGCGCAGCTCCATGTACGCGTCGAAGTCGCCGAGGTGGCAGGTCATCGACTCGCGGTAGCCGTCCAGCCCCTCCTCGTTGCGCTGCACCTGGCGGGCGATGCCGACGACCGAGCGGTCCGCCTGGAACTGGGCGAAGGAGGTCTCCAGCAGTTCGCGGGAGCGGTGCCGGCCGAACTGGGAGACCAGGTTGACGGCCATGTTGTAGGAGGGCCGGAACGAGGACTTGAGCGGGTAGGTGCGGGTGCCGGCCAGGCCGGCCAGCGCCTCCGGGTCGAGGCCGCGCTGCCAGAGCACCACGGCGTGGCCCTCGACGTCGATGCCGCGCCGCCCGGCCCGGCCGGTGAGCTGGGTGTACTCGCCGGGGGTGATGTCGGCGTGAGTCTCGCCGTTCCACTTGACCAGCTTCTCCATGACCACCGAGCGGGCGGGCATGTTGATGCCGAGCGCCAGGGTCTCGGTCGCGAAGACGGCCTTGACCAGGCCCTTCACGAAGAGCTCCTCGACCACTTCCTTGAACCGGGGCAGCATCCCGGCGTGGTGGGCGGCGATGCCGCGCTCCAGTCCGTCCAGCCACTCGAAGTAGCCGAGGACGTGCAGGTCCTCGTCGGGGATGTCGGCGCAACGCTCCTCGACGATGGCCCGGACCACGGCGCGGTCGGATTCCTTGTTGAGCCGCAGGCCGGAGCTGAGGCACTGCTGGACGGCGGCCTCGCAGCCGGCCCGGCTGAAGATGAAGGTGATCGCGGGCAGCAGGCCCTCGGCGTCGAGCCGGTCGATGACGTCGACCCGGCCCGGCGTCCAGACCTTGCCGGGGCGGCCGTTGGGCATGGAGCGGCCCCGGCCGCGGCCGAACCGGTCACGCGGGTTGCGGTCGAGCTCGGAGCGGGCGAGCCGGACCAGCTCGGGGTTGACGGCCTTGCCGGGGTTCTTGAGGCTGTGCTTGGGGCGGCCGTCCCGGTCGGGGTCGGCGAACAGGTCGTACATCCGGTTGCCGGCCATCACGTGCTGCCACAGCGGGACGGGGCGGGTCTCGGAGACGATCACCTTGGTGCCGCCGCGGACGGTGTCCAGCCAGTCGCCGAACTCCTCGGCGTTGGAGACGGTCGCGGAGAGCGAGACGAGGGTGACCGACTCGGGGAGGTGGATGATGACCTCCTCCCAGACGGCGCCGCGGAGGCGGTCGGCGAGGTAGTGCACCTCGTCCATCACGACGTAGCCGAGGCCGTCGAGGGTGCTGGAGCCCGCGTAGAGCATGTTGCGGAGCACCTCGGTGGTCATGACCACCACGGGGGCGTCGCCGTTGACGGAGTTGTCACCGGTGAGCAGGCCGACCTTGGCGGCGCCGTAGCGCTTGACCAGGTCCCCGTACTTCTGGTTGGAGAGCGCCTTGATCGGCGTGGTGTAGAAGCACTTGCGGCCGCCCTGGAGGGCCAGGTGCACGGCGAACTCGCCGACGATGGTCTTCCCGGAGCCGGTGGGGGCGGCGACCAGGACGCCGGAGCCGGCCTCCAGGGTCTCGCAGGCCTCCAGCTGGAAGTCGTCCAGCGGGAAGTCGTACAGCTGCTGGAAGCCGTACAGGGCGGTGGCCTGCTCCTTCGCCCGGCGACGGCTGGCCGCGTACGCCTCGGCGGGGCTGAGCTCCTGGTCTTCCTGGGGCTCTGGATCGGGGGTGTTCATCGCCGTCCGGGTGTGGTTGGTGTGATCTCGCATCTCAGCGAGAGGTTACCCGGGAGGAGTGACATCGATAGCACCGTTTTCCGAGGCACCGTTTTCAGAGCCGGGAGATCACTCCTCTCTCAGATCCATAGTTGCAAATGTCTTCAAGTGATCAGAGTCCGGCAAGATCCGAGCGACTCCGGTCATTCGCGGTGGAGTCCGGGATTCGCTCCCTACCTTCGTGAGCCAGGGCCGCGAGCGACGCGATCACCGCGCCGTCCCCGGCCACCGACTCACGGGAGGACCGCCACGATGGCGAACCTGGAGACGTCCCTCAAGGACTCCATGTCGATCGACGGCGCGATCGGCGTCGCCCTGGTCGACTACGGCAGCGGCATGGCCCTCGGCACCCTCGGGGACGGCGGCGAACTGGACCTCAACGTCGCCGCGGCCGGCAACACCGACGTGGTCCGCGCCAAGATGCGGGCGATGGAGGCGCTCAACCTGCTCGACAACGAGATCGAGGACATCCTGATCACGCTGACGCACCAGTACCACATGGTCCGGCCGATCACGACGCCCAGCGGGCGCGGGCTGTTCCTCTTCCTGGTGCTCCACCGCAACCGTTCCAACCTGGCGATGGCCCGCCACCGGCTCAAGCAGATCGAGCTCTCGCTGGAGATCTGAGCCCGCCGACACCAGGGAAGGGGGGCCTCGTGACGATCGGAGTACCTCCCGGCCGACGGCCGGGGGAGCTGTACCAGGCCAAGGCCGAGTTCTTCCGGATGCTCGGCCATCCCGTCCGGATCCGGGTGCTGGAGCTGCTGCAGGCCGGACCGACACCCGTCCGCGGACTGCTCGCCGAACTGGAGGTGGAGCCCTCCAGCCTGTCCCAGCAGCTCGCGGTGCTGCGCCGGTCCGGCATCGTCACCGCCACCCGGGACGGCAGCACCGTGGTCTACGCGCTGGCCGGCGGCGACGTCGCCGACCTGCTGCGAGCAGCCCGGCGGATCCTCACCGGGCTGCTCGCCGACCGCGACCTGCTGCTCGCGGAACTGCGGGCGGCGGGCGACCAGGGCCCGGCCGGCCCCGCGCCCACTCCTTGAACAGGGGCCGGTCGGCCGCGTGCCTACTCCTTGAACAGTTCCACCAGCGCGTCCGCGAGCCGCTCGTAGTCCGCCGCCCGGTTGTACAGCTGGGCGCTGACCCGCAGCACCGCGCCGTCGGGCCCGGGCCGGACGGCGACCCGGATCCGGTGCCGCCGCCACAGCTCGCCCAGCAGCGCCTGGTACTGCGCCTCGGTGTCGCCGCACCCCGCCGGCAGCCGTACGGCGCGCATCCACACCCCGGGCGTCGCGGGCAGCGCCCGCAGGCCCGCCCGCTCGACCAGCACCCGCTGGCCGTACGCGGCGAGCGCGGCGTTGTGGGCGGCGACCGCCTCGACGCCCAGTTCGCGCAGCAGCTCGAAGCCGGCCGGGGCGGCCAGCCACGGGGTGTAGTCGCAGGTGCCGCGCCACTCGACGTTGGCCGGGAAGCCGCGGTGGTGCTCCCAGGACAGCGCGAGCGGGCGCACCCGGGCGGTCCACTCGGGGCGGACGGACAGCACCCCGGTGGCGCGCGGCGCGAAGGCCCACTTGTGCAGGTTGCCGAACCAGAAGTCGGCGTTCGGGTCGACCGGCCCGGGCAGCATCCCGGGGGCGTGGGCGCCGTCCACCACGGTGGTCACCCCGCGTCCGCGCAGTTCGGCGACCAGGGCCGGGGAGGCCACCGCGCGGGCGGTCAGCGAGGTGATCCGGTCCAGGACGGCGACGGTGGTGCGGTCGTCCACGGCGGCGAGCACCGCGGCCCGGACGGCGGCCTCGTCCGGGGCGTCCAGCGGCACCTCGGCGACCACCAGCTCGGCCCCGGTCTCGGCGGCCCTGCGGGCGACGGCCTGGGTGACGGCGCCGTAGCCGTGGTCGGTGACCAGGATCCGGTCACCGGGGGCGAACGGGATGCTGTCCAGGGCGATCGCGGCCGCCTCGGTGACGTTGGCGACCAGGGCCAGCCGCTCCGGGTCGGTGGCCAGGTCGGCGGCGATCCGCGCCCGGGCACCGGCGATCCGGGCCGGCAGGTCGGCGAAGAAGCCGTCCGGGTCCAGCTCGTGCTCGGCCCGCAGCTCCTGCTGCACCCGCTGCACCGGGACCGGCACGGCCCCGAAGGAGCCGTGGTTGAGGTGCGCGGCCTGCGGCGAGACGCTGAACAGGCCCTCGGCGGCGGGCAGCGGGACCGGGGGCTCGGCGGTGCTCAGGTCGTCGACCACGGCGGTACTCCCTCTGGTGATGTGTGACATTGCATGCGTCAGGCTACGGCCCGGCCCCTGTTCCGTACACGTCTTCGGGGCGATCCATTGAGTTCCCGCCGGACCGACTGGGAAACTCCGCCTGACCGCGGAGACCGCGACGGAACGGGGAGAGCACAGGATGAGGATCGAAAGACCGGGACCGGTCGGGCAGCGGCAGTGGACCCCGCTGACCATGGCCAACGCGGGGCTCGCCTTCGGGCTGGAGCTCGCCCTGCTGGCCTCGCTCTGCTACTGGGGGTTCAGGACCGGCTCCGGCCTGGGCACCCGGCTGCTGCTGGGCCTCGGCGCACCGGCCCTGGCGGCCGCGTTCTGGGGGCTGTTCCTGGCCGCGGGCGGGCCGAGGTTCCGCCAGCCGCTCGGCGTGGAGATCGTGCTCAAGCTGCTGGCCCTGCTCACCGGGGCGCTCGCGCTGCACGCCGGCGGGCGGACCACCCTGGCGGTGGTCTACGCGGTACTGGTGGTCGTCAGCGTGACCGTGGAGTACACCGTGCGCTGACCCCGCAGAAGGGTTCGCGCCGTCCTCCGAAGGCACCGGCCGGCGGCGACTGCGCAGGGTAACTCCGCTGTCCGACAACGATCGTGGCGCCCCGGGAACGGAGTGTTCGGTCACGTCCGATAAGCTGGGACTTCAAGAGAGCTTGAAGTCGAGCGGCAGCGACGAGTCAAGGAGCGGTGACCATGACCGGGACGGCACCCGTCGACCTGCTCAGCGTGGGCGAGGTGGCCCGCCGGGCCGGGATCGCCACCTCCGCCGTGCGCTTCTACGAGGAGCAGGGGCTGATCTCCTCCGAGCGCTCGGCCGGCAACCAGCGCCGCTACCGGCGGCACGTCCTGCGCCGGATCTCGCTGATCCTGGTCGCCAAGCGGCTCGGCATCCCGCTCGCCGAGGTCGCCGAGGTGTTCACCGGGCTGCCCGAGGACCGGATGCCGGGCAAGCACGACTGGGAGCGGATCTCCCTCCGCTGGGCCGAGCAACTGCGCGCCCGCCGAACCGAGTTGGAGCGGCTGGAGGACGAACTGACCGGCTGCATCGGCTGCGGCTGCGTCTCGCTGCGCCGCTGCCGGGTGCTCAACCCCGGTGACGAGCTCGCCACCGAGGGGCCCGGGCCCCGGCTGCTGCTGCCCTCCGAGGAGCAGCAGGGGGAACAGTAGGGGGACCCGCGGGGGGAGCAGTGGCGGGTTGGTACCCGGTCGGACGCGGCCCTCGTGAGGTTCCCCGCCACGCCCGACCGGGGGCTTTTCCGGTTACGGCTGCTCCGGGAAGTGGCAGGCCGCCTGGCGCCCGCCGACCCCCACCACCTCCAGCAGCGGCCGTTCCGTCCGGCAGCGCGCCTGCGCCTTGGGGCAGCGCGGGTGGAAGCCGCACCCGGTGGGCGGGTCGGCCGGGCTCGGCGGGTCGCCGAGCAGCACGATCCGTTCCCGGGCCCGCTCCGCCGCCGGGTCCGGCAGCGGGACGGCGGACAGCAGCGCCCGGGTGTACGGGTGCGCCGGACGGCCGTACACCTCGGCCTTGTCGCCGATCTCCACGATCCGGCCCAGGTACATCACCGCGACCCGGTCGCAGACCCGCTTGACCACCGAGAGGTCGTGCGCGATGAACACGTACGCCAGGCCCAGCTCCCGCTGCAACTGCTCCATCAGGTTGACCACTTGGGCCTGGACGGAGACGTCCAGCGCGGAGACCGGCTCGTCCGCGACCACCAGCTTCGGCGAGGTGGCCAGCGAGCGGGCGATGCCGATCCGCTGCGCCTGGCCGCCGGAGAACTCGTGCGGGTAGCGGTCGAGGTGCTCGGGGATCAGCCCGACCAGCTCCATCAGCTCGGCCGCCCGGCCGCGCGCCGCCGCGGCACCCGCGCCCTGGACCAACAGCGGCTCGGAGATGATCCGGGCCACCGTCTGCCGGGGGTTGAGCGAGGAGTACGGGTCCTGGAAGACCATCTGCAGGTGCCGCCGGTGCGGCCGCAGCCGGGCCTGGGACAGCCCGCCGATCTCGGTGCCGTCGAAGGTGACGGTGCCCGAGGTGGGGTCGAGCAGCCGGACGATCATCCGGCCGGTGGTGGACTTGCCACAGCCGGACTCGCCGACCAGGCCCAGGGTCTCGCCCGCGGCGAGGTCGAAGCTCACCCCGTCCACGGCCCGGACCGGCGCACCGGCCCGGCCGGTGCGGGTACGCCGTCCGGCGAAGGTCTTCACCAAGTCCCGTACGGACAACAGCGGTTCGGCCATCAGAGGGCCCCTTCCGGCACCAGTGGCAGATGGCAGGCGGCCCGGTGGCCGACCCCGGGCGGGCCGGACGGGTCGAGCGGCGGGCGCTCGGCCAGGCAGCGGGCGTGCTCCTCCGCGGTCGCCGCGGTGGTGCGGGCGCAGCGCGGGGCGAAGGAGCAGCCGGGGGCGGGGGTGAGCAGCGAGGGCGGACTGCCGGGGATGGCCCGCAGCGGGGCGTCGTCGGAGTCGTCCAGGCGCGGGAGCGAGTCCAGCAGCCCGCGGGTGTACGGGTGCGCGGGTGCGGCGAACAGCCTTTCCGCCGGGGCCTGTTCGGCCGCTCGGCCGCCGTACATGACCAGCACTTCATGGGCGACCCGGGCGACCACGCCCAGGTCGTGGGTGATCATCACGACGCCGAGCCCGCGGTCCTGCTGGATCCGGGCGATCAGGTCGAGGATCTGCGCCTGGACGGTGACGTCCAGCGCGGTGGTGGGCTCGTCGGCGATCAGCAGGTCCGGTTCGCAGGCGAGCGCCATGGCGATCATGACGCGCTGGCGCATGCCGCCGGAGAACTGGTGCGGGTACTCGTCGACCCGGCGGGCCGGTTCCGGGATGCCGACCTCGGCGAGCATCTCGACGGCCCGGGCCCGGCCGGCCTTGCGGCCCGCCCGGAAGTGCACCCGGTAGTGCTCGGCGATCTGTTCGCCGACGGTGTAGAAGGGGTGCAGGCTGGACAGCGGGTCCTGGAAGACCATGGCGATCCGCCGGCCCCGGACGGCGCCCAGCTCCCGCTCCCCCAGACCGGTCAACTCCCGTCCGTCGAGCCGGATCGAGCCGGAGACGGCGGCGCCGCGGTGCAGGCCCATCAGGGCCAGCGAGGTGACGGACTTGCCGCTGCCGGACTCGCCGACCAGGCCGAGGGTGCGCCCGGCCTCGACGGTGAAGGAGATGCCGTCCACGGCCCGGACGGTGCCGCGCGGGGTGTCGAAGGCGACCTTGAGGTCCTCGACCTCCAACAGGCTGGCCATCAGTACCTCACTCTCGGGTCGACGTACGCGTAGAGCAGGTCGACCAGCAGGTTCGCGACGACGATGAAGAAGGCCGCGAGCAGGGTGACGCCGAGGATCACGGGCTGGTCGGAGCGGGCCAGGCCGTCGTAGAACAGCCGGCCGACGCCGGGCAGACCGAAGATCGACTCGGTGATGACGGCCCCGGCCAGCAGCCCGCCGAGGTCCATCCCGAAGATGGTCAGGATCGGTGTCGTCGCGGAGCGCAGCCCGTGCTTGACGGTCACCGTGCGCGGCGGCAGCCCCTTCGCCCGGGCGGTGCGGATGTACGGCTCGGCCATCGCCTCGATCATCGAGGTGCGGCTCTGCCGGGCGTACATGGCCGCGTACAGCAGGGCCAGGGCGGTCCAGGGCAGCAGCAGGTTGGTGGCCCAGTCGAGCGGGCCGTCGGTGAACGCGTGGTACGAGGGGTAGGGCAGCAGCCCGGCCGTGCGGACCACGCCCCAGATCAGCATGATCGAGGTGAAGTAGACCGGCAGCGAGGCCGCCCCGACCGAGAGCACCATCAGGGCCCGGTCGGTGAAGCCGCCCTTGCGCAGCGCCGAGGTGACGCCCGCGCCGAGGCCGAGCAGCAGCCAGAGCACGGCCGCGCCGAGGGCGAGCGAGACGGAGACCGGCAGGCGGTCGGCGAGCAGGTCCCGGACCGGCAGCCCGTACTCGTAGGAGTAGCCGAGGCAGGGGAAGCCGCAGTGCACGGCACTCGGGCCGGTGCCGTAGTCGCGGCCGGCGAAGATGCCGGTCAGGTAGGTGGCGAACTGCTCCCAGACCGGTTTGTCCAGGCCCATCGCCGCCTTGACGTCGGCGAGCCGTTCGGGGCTGCAGGTCTTGCCGCAGGCGGCCGCGGCCGGGTCGTTGGGCAGCAGGTAGAAGATGGTGAAGGTGATGGCGCAGATGGCGAGCAGGATGCCGGCCACGCCGAGCAGGCGGCGGCCGAGGTAGAGGATCACGACCGGCCTCCGCGGGGGTCGGGGTGGCGGTTCACGAGCGGGCTCCCCGGGGGTCGAGGATGTCGCGCAGCGCGTCCCCGAGCAGGGTGAAGGCGAGCACGGCGAGGAACAGGAAGGCGGTCGGGATGAGGAAGTAGGTGGGGTCGGTCTCGTAGTGGGCGATGCTCTCGGCGATCATCTGCCCCCAGGAGGGGGTGGGCGGGCGGACGCCCACGCCGAGGTAGCTGAGCGCGGCCTCGGTGGCGATCATGCCGGGGATCAGCAGCGTGGTGTACGCGATGACCGGGCCGGAGACGTTCGGCAGGATCTCCCGGGTGAGGATCCGCCAGGAGCGGGCGCCGCCGACCCGGGCGGCCTCGACGTACTCGCGGTGCTTGAGCGAGAGGGTCTGGCCGCGCACCACCCGGGCGATGCCGGGCCAGGTGAACAGGCCGATCACCAGGGTGATCAGCAGGATCCGGTTGACGTCCTTGGCCACCGACATCATCGCGATCATGAAGATCAGCGAGGGGAAGGACATCGTGAGGTCCATCAGCCGGGACAGCACGGCGTCGGTCCGGCCGCCGAAGTAGCCCGCCGAGACACCGGCCAGGGTGCCGGTGACCACGACCACCGCGGTCGCGGTGAACGCGATCAGCAGCGACACCTGGCCGCCGTGCAGCACCCGGGCGAACAGGTCGCGCCCGGTGATCGGCTCCACGCCGAGCCAGTGCCGGGTGCTGATGCCGCCGAAGTCACCCCTGGGCATGCCGCCCAGGTAGGCGTCCACGGCACGTTTGTCGAACTCCTCGGGGGACCAGCCGCCGAGCGCGCTCAGCGGGCCGGCCAGGGCGGCCGCCAGGACCAGCACGCCGACCGTGACCAGGCCGAACCGGGCCGAACCGCGGGCCCACAGCTGGTCCAGGACGAGCCGCCACGGCCCGCGCCCGGCCGCCACGGCGGGGCCCGCCGGCGCGCCCGCCGGCGCCGAGGGGGCTTCGGTGGTGGTGCTCATCGCGCCGCTCACTTGCCCTTGGCCGGGTCCTTGAGACCGACCACGGCCAGGTCGATCATCCCGGCGTAGCCCGAACTGCCGAACGCCCCGGCCACGTTGGTGCCGACCATGAGCGGGCGGCGCTGCCACATCAGCGGGACGGCCGGGGCCTTGCGCAGCAGGTCCTCGTCCAGCTGCTGCCAGGCCTTGTTGGCCTCGTTGACGTCCGGCATGGCCGCGATCGCGTCCATCCGGTCCATCGTTGCCTGGTCCCGGAACTGGCTGTAGTTGCCCTGGTTGCCCTTCTCCTTGATGGTGCGTCCGTCGAACAGGAACGGCAGGAAGGTCGCGGCGGAGGGGTAGTCCGGGCACCAGCCGTTGATGGTCAGCTCGGGAGCGTTCTTCGTGTCGCCGAGGGTGTCGGTGAAGGCGGACGGGTCCACGGTGTTGACGGTGACCTGGACGCCGGCCCTGGCCAGCGACTGCTGGATCGCCTCGGCCCGGGTCTTGTCGTTCTGCGAGACGGTCAGCCCGACCTTGAGGTCGGTCTTCCCGGCCGCCTTGAGCAGGGCCTTGGCCTTCTCCGGGTCACCGGCCGCCGGGATCTTCAACGGGTCGGCCGTGGCCCCGCCGGTGAGCGAGGGCGGCAGGAAGGAGGTCGCCACGTCGGCCATCGCCGGGCCGCCGAACGCGGTCACCTGGGCCTCCCGGTCGACGGCCCACATCATCGCCTCGCGCACCTTCGGGTCGTCGAAGGGCGCCTTGGCGGTGTTCAGGTACAGCATGTCCGTGCAGCCGGTCCGCTCGGCCGCCATCCGGGACTTGACGTCCGCCTTGGGCAGCACCTTGGCGACCGACTCGTGCTGCATCCAGGGCATGTTGAGGGCGTTGGCGTCGGCGCCCTCGCTGGCGATGATCCGGTCGTCCGCCTGGCCGCCCTTGATGCCCTCGGTGACCACGATCCGGTCCGGGTAGGCCTTGCGGACGGTGTCGGTGGCCTGGTCCCAGTGGGTGTTGCGGACCAGCACCAGCTGCTTGCCCCGGTCGTAGGTCTCGATCTTGTACGGGCCGGAGGAGAACGGCCGGGAGTCGTACTGGGTGCCCTTCTCCTGGGACTGCGGCACCGGGGCGAAGGTCGGCAGGGTGACGGTGTCCGAGAACTCGGCGACCGGGCGCTTGAGGTGGAAGACGATCGTCCGCTCGTCCGGGGTCTCGATGCTCGCCAGGTGCTCGCCGGTGAGCGGGCCCTTGTAGTTCTCGCCGCCGGCCAGGTACTGGATCGCGTAGTCCGGTCCGCCGGTGAGGTCCGGGGAGAAGGAGCGCTCGACGTTGTACTTGATGTCGGCGGACCTGATCGGGCTGCCGTCCTCGTACGTGAGGCCTTCCTTGAGGGTGAAGGTCCAGGTCTTGCCGCCGTCCGCGGACTTGCCCAGGTCGGTGGCGAGGTCCGGGACGATCTCGCTGCCGGCGGCCCCCGGCTCGGCCTTGAAGGTGGTCAGGGTGCGGTAGAGCAGCCGGGTGCCGAAGTCCATGTGCGGGACGGTCCAGTTGCGGGCCGGGTCGAGGTGGGCGAAGTCCTGGTTGGTCAGGACGGTGAGGGTGCCGCCCTTGGCCGGGGTGCCGCCGATGACCGAACCGCTCTCCGCGCCCGGGCCCTTGGTGCTGCTGGGGGCCGCGTCGTCGCCGGTGTCGCTCTTGTCGTTCTTGCAGGCCCCGAGGCCGAGGGTGAGGGTCGCCGCGAGGGCGGCGGCGAGGAGGGCATGGCTGCGCCTGGTCATGTGGCAACTCCGCTGTGGGGGGGCCTGCATCGGTCAGCGGGGCCGGCTCTGGCCGCGCCGCTGTGTGACCCGTAACATAGTAATGTGAAATTGCACTGCACAAGAGGTGGCGCCCGCCGTTACCCAGCTGTGTCCCACCAGCCCCAGCTCCCCACCCCCGCCTAGGAGTTCACCGGTGACCCAACCCCAGCCCCGGCTCGCCACCGGCAGCCACGACCTCCCGGTCTCCCCCGCCCTCGACGCCTTCATGGGCACCGCCTGGGCCGCCACCCCGCTCCCCGCCGACCAACGCGTCCCCGGCTACCCCGAGTTCGCCCGCCGCCGGGCCCGGCTCTCCGCCGCCTTCCCCGGCGAACGGCTGATCGTCCCCGCCGGACGCCTCAAGGTCCGCTGCAACGACCTCGACCACCGCTTCCGCCCGCACAGCGCCTACGCCTGGCTCACCGGCCTCACCGGCGAGGACCAGGCCGACCACGTCCTCGTCCTCGAACCGGCCGGCCCCGAGGGCCACGAACCCGTCCTCCACGTACGGCCCCGATCCCCGCGCAGCGGCGGCGAGTTCTACCGCGACCGGCGCTACGGCGAGTTCTGGGTCGGCCGCCGCCCCGACCTCGACGAGACCGCCCGGCTCACCGGACTGCGCACCGAACACCTCGACGACCTCGACACGTTGCTCGCCGGACCGCAGCCCCCCACCCGGGTGCTGGCCGGCACCGACGCCCTCGTCGACCGGGCCACCGGGCGCGGCTCCTTCCCCCAGGACGACGAACTCGCCGCCGTGCTCTCCGAGTTGCGCCTGGTCAAGGACACCTGGGAGGTCCAGCAGCTGCAACTCGCCGTCGACCACACCGTCAGCGGCTTCGAGGACGTCGTCCGCGCCCTCCCCGCCGCCCTGCGCCACCACCGCGGCGAACGCTGGATCGAGGGCGTCTTCGACCTGCGCGCCCGCGCCGAGGGCAACGGCCCCAGCTACACCACCATCGCCGCCTCCGGCGCCCACGCCTGCGTCCTGCACTGGATCCGCAACGACGGCGCCCTCGACCCGGACGCCCTGCTGCTGCTCGACGCCGGCGTCGAGACCGACACCCTCTACGCCGCCGACATCACCCGCACCCTCCCGCTCAGCGGCACCTTCACCCCGGTCCAGCGCCAGGCCTACGAACTCGTCCTCGCCGCCCAGAGCGCCGGCATCGCCGCCCTGCGCCCGGGCGCCCGCTTCCGCGACTTCCACCGCGCCGCCATGCGGGTCATCGCCGAAGGCCTCGCCGACTGGGGGGTCCTGCGCGTCCCCGCCGAGCAGGCCCTCGCCGACGACAACGGCCTGTACCGCCGCTACACCCTCTGCGGCAGCGGCCACATGCTCGGCCTCGACTACCACGACTGCGCCAAGGCCCGCGCCGACCACTACGTCGACGGCACCCTGGAAGCCGGCATGGTCCTCACCGTCGAACCCGGCCTCTACCTCCAGCCCGACGACGAAACCCTCCCCCTCGAACTCCGCGGCCTCGGCATCCGCATCGAGGACGACCTCGTCATCACCGAGGACGGCGCCCACCTGATGTCCGGCGCCCTCCCCCGCACCGTCCCGGCCATCGAGTCCTGGATGTCCACCCTGCTCAGCTGAGCCGGGCCCCCCGCGCGCTCCGCCAGAGGTCCGCCACGAGCTGCTCCGCCGGGCCGGTGGCGGCCAGGCGGTGGGCGGTGCCGGCCCAGAGGTGCATGGCGGCGGTGTCGGCGCGGCGGGTGGCGGCGGTGCGCAGGGGGGCCGTGAGGTGGTGCACCTCGGGGTAGGCGGGCGGGGCGTACGGGCCGTGGCGGTCGATGAAGGCGTTGCGCAGGCCGCGGGCGGGGCGGCCGGTGAAGGCGCGGGTGACCACGGTCTCCGGGAGCTCGGTGAGCGCGGCCCGGTGGGCCGCCGAGGCGCCGGACTCGTCGGAGCGCAGCAGCGCCGTCCCCAGCTGCACCGCCGCCGCACCGGCCCGCAGCGCCGCCGCGACCGCCGGGCCGTCGCCCAGCCCGCCCGCGGCGATCAGCGGCAGCGGCGTCACCGCCCGTACGGCGGGCAGCAGTTCCAGCAGCGGCAGTTCCCCGGGCCGGTCCGTCACCCGGTGGGTGGCGCGGTGTCCGCCGGCCTCCGGGCCCTGGACGCACAGGGCGTCCATGCCGACCGCCTGCGCGGCCCGCGCCTCCTCCGGGCCGGTGACGGTGCCGACCTGCAGCGTGCCCACCGCGCGCAGCGCCGCCGCCTCCTCGGCCGTGGGCAGCCCGAAGGTGTACGAGACGACCGGTACCGGGTCGGCCACCAGCGCGGCCAGCTTGGCCTCCCAGTCGTCCCGGTCCGGCCCGATCTCCTCCGGCAGCGCGACGCCCCAGTGCTCGGCCTCGGGCCGCAGCCGCTCCCGGTAGGCGGCGACGGCCGCCGCGTCCCCGGGCGGGGCCGGCACGAACAGGTTCACCCCGTACGGCCGGTCGCTCGCCTTCCGCACCTCGGCGATCTGCTCGGCCATCGCGGCGGCCGACTTGTAGCCCGCGGCGAGGAACCCCAGCCCGCCGGCCCGGTTCACCGCGGCCACCAGCTCGGGGGTGGAGGTCCCGCCCGCCATCGGGGCGCCGATCACCGGCACGGCGAGGTCATCGAGACGGACGGTCATCGGAGCGGCTCCTCAGGCGGCTGCGGGCACGGATCGCCCCCACCCTACGCCCGGCCGGCTCAGCGGATCAGCCCCCGCCCGCGCGCCTCCCGCACCGCCGCGGTGCGCGAGTCCACGCCCAACTTCGTGTAGATGTGCACCAGATGGGACTTCACGGTGGCCTGGCTCAGGTGCAGCCGCTGGCTGACCTGCTGGTTCGTCAGCCCGTCCGCGACCAGCCCGAGCACCTCGGTCTCCCGCGCGCTGAGCGCCGCGGCCGGCGTCCGCATCCGTTCCAGCAGCCGGTCCGCCACGCTGGGCGCCAGCGCGCTGCGGCCCGCCGCCGCGGCCCGGACCGCCTGGGCGAGTTCCTCCGGCGGCGCGTCCTTCAACAGGTAGCCGGTGGCGCCGGCCTCCAGGGCCGGCAGGGTGTCGGCGTCGCTGTCGTAGGTGGTGACCACCAGGACCTTCGGCGCGCCCGCCCGGGCGGTGATCGCGGCGGTGGCCTGGGCCCCGTTCATCGCCGAGCCGGGCCCGAACTGGAGGTCCATCAGCACCACGTCCACGCCCGGTCCGGCCGCCAGCTCGACGGCCCGCTCGGCGGTGGCGGCCTCGGCGACGATGGCGAAGTCCGGTTCGCTCTCCAGCACCGCCCGCAGCCCGGCCCGCACCACCGGGTGGTCGTCGGCGATCAGCAGCCGGATCACGGCCCGGCCTCCGGCGCCGGGGCGACGGGCAGTTGCACGGCCAGCGCCGTCCCCTCCCCGGGCGCCGACTCCACGGTGAAGCTGCCGCCGAGCGCCCGGGCCCGGGCCCGCATGGAGGGCAGGCCGAAGCCGCCTTCCCCGTCGGTGCGGCCGGCCACCGCCGCCGGGTCGAACCCGGCCCCGTCGTCGAACACGTCCAACGCCACCTCGCCCTCCATGTAGCTGAGTGTCACCTCGGCCCGCGAGGCCTTCGCGTGCCGCACGGTGTTGCCGAGCGCCGACTGCGCGATCCGCAGCAGCGCCACCTCCTGCGCGGCGGGCAGCCGCACCTGCTCCCCGGAGACGTGCAGGTGGACGGGCAGACCGCTGTGCGCCGTGGTGGTCGCGCACAGCCGCTCCAGCGCGACGGACAGCGGATCGCCGTCCAGCGCGGGCGGGGTGAGCGCGCGGACGAAGCGCCGGGCCTCGTCCAGGTTGTCCTGGGCGGCCTGCCGCGCCTGCTCGACGTACCCGGCGGCGGCCTCGGTGCGCTCGGGCAGCGCCCGCTGGGCCGCCCGCAGCAGCAGCTGGATGGAGCTGAGGCTCTGCGCGAGGGTGTCGTGGATCTCCCGGGCCAGCCGCTCGCGCTCGGCGAGCACGCCGGCCGCGTGGTGGGCGGCGGCGAGGTCGGCGCGGGCGGCGGTCAGTTCGTCGA
Organism: Kitasatospora sp. NPDC059160; assembly: GCF_042755465.1. Taxonomy (NCBI): domain Bacteria; kingdom Bacillati; phylum Actinomycetota; class Actinomycetes; order Kitasatosporales; family Streptomycetaceae; genus Kitasatospora; species Kitasatospora sp. NPDC059160. The sequence continues at coordinate 25,059 of NZ_JBHZCN010000038.1, forward strand.
TCAGCCGGCGGCGTTCCTCGCTCTCCCGGTACAGCGCCTGGTAGCCGAGCACGGTGGCGGTGGCGACGGCCGCGCCGAGCAGCGGCCCGATGGAGGCGGCCAGGTTGAAGGCGTGCTGGTGGAAGGACCATCCGGCGATCGCCGCCGCGGCCGTCAGGCCGACCGCGACCAGCCCGCTGCGCCGGCCGAGCAGGTGCAGTTCCAGGAAGTACAGCGGGAACGCCAGCCACACCCCGTCCTGGGTGGCGACCAGCACGCCCGCCCAGGTGACGCCGAGCAGGGCCAGCCAGAGCGCCGCGCCCCGACGGGACCGGTGCACGGCGGCCAGCCTCGGTCCGACGGCGTACACGGCGGCCATCGCGGAGGCCGCGGCGCCCACGGCGGCCGGGTCCCCGCCCCGGGCGGCGAAGGCGGCCCGGGCGACGGCGAGCGCCAGCAGGCCCGCCACCAGCAGGTGCAGGCAGAGCCGGAGGACGAGGGCGACGGGAGTGGTTCTGGATCGTTCGGTCGCCATCCCTCCAGCCTAAGTTCCGGCCCGGTGCCCGGCATCAATCAAAAGGTTGAACTCCGCTTCTGCCCTTTGATGCCCAGGATGCAATCCCCGGCGCGATGCCCGCGGGCCCCCTGCTCGGCGACCGTGGGGGCATCGCTCGTTCCGTCCACCGCACCCGTCCACCCTTCGATCCAACGCGCCATCCGCCACTCCGTCCACCGCTCCGCCCGCAGAAAGGCCCACCGTGTTCGTCGCCTGGAGGGATCTGGGGTTCGCCAAGGGGCGGTTCGCCCTGATGGGAACCGTCATCGTGCTGATCACCGTCCTGGTCGGCATGCTGTCCGGGCTGACCGCCGGACTCGGCCGGCAGAACATCTCCGCGATCAGCGGGCTGCCCGCCGACCACCTGGTCTTCGGCAAGCCCGCCGACGGCCAGGAACTCAACTTCACCGACTCCCAGGTCACCCCCGACCAGTGGCAGGCCTGGGCGCGCGAGCCCGGCGTCACCTCCGCCCAGCCGCTCGGCATCACCACCACCAAGGCCGCCGCCGGACAGCGCACCGCCGCGCTCTCCGCCTTCGGCGTCCCCGACGGCTCCGACCTGGCCCCGCAGGGCGGCCTGATCGCCCCGGGCAGGGCGGTGCTCTCCCGGACCGCCGCCGAGAAGCTGGGCGGCCTCACGGCCGGCACCGGCTTCACCCTCGCCGGGCACCCGCTGCAGGTGGCCGCCGTCGACGGCGACGCCGCCTACAGCCACACCCCGGTGATCTGGACCAGCCTCGCCGACTGGCAGCAGTTCGCCCCCGGCGGCGCCGGCCACGCGACCGTCATCGCCCTCCACACCGCCGCGGGCGCCGACCTCGCCGCCGCCGACGCCCACCACGGCACCGTGACCCGCACCCGGGACGACGCCCTCGCCGCGATCGGCTCGTACACCTCCGAGAACGGCTCCCTCCAGCTGATGCGCGGCTTCCTGTTCGCCATCTCCGCCCTGGTCATCGGCGCCTTCTTCACCGTCTGGACGATCCAGCGCAGCGGCGACATCGCCGTGCTCAAGGCGCTCGGCGCCTCCACCCGCTACCTGCTGCGCGACGCCCTCGGCCAAGCGGTGCTGCTGCTGGTGCTCGGTACGGCCGTCGGCACCGCGATCGCCCTCGGCGCCGGCTCGCTGATCGGCTCCGCCGTGCCGTTCGTCCTGGACGCCCCGACCCTGCTGCTGCCCGCCGTCGTCATGATCGCCCTCGGCGCGATCGGCGCGGCCCTGTCCATCCGGCGGATCACCTCCGTCGACCCGCTGACCGCCCTGGGGAGCGCCCGTTGAACGAGCGAAGCGAAGTGACCATCGAAAGGTGCGCGTGGGCGAATGCCCCCGCCGAGCGAAGCGAGGCGGGCGCATGAGCTTGGAACTCGACCGCATCACCCTGACCTACCCGGACGGCGACGGCCGGCTCACCGCCCTGGACGACATCTCGCTGACCGTCCCCAAGGGCACCCTCACGGCCGTCGTCGGCCCGTCCGGCTCCGGCAAGTCCAGCCTGCTGGCCGTCGCCGCCACCCTGATCGGCCCGGACACCGGCCGGGTCGTCGTGGACGGCACCGACACCGCGGGCCTCGGCCGCGCCGAACTCACCGCCCTGCGCCGCACCCGGATCGGCATCGTCTTCCAACAGCCCAACCTGCTGCCCTCGTTGACGGCCGCGGAACAGCTCCAGGTGATGGCCCACCTCGACGGCCGCTCCCCCCGCAGCGCCCTCCCCCGCGCCCTGGAACTCCTGGACGCCGTCGGCCTGCGCGACCAGGCCGCCCGCCGCCCGCACCAGCTCTCCGGCGGACAGCGCCAGCGGGTCAACATCGCCCGCGCCCTGATGAACGACCCCACGGTGCTGCTGGTGGACGAGCCCACCAGCGCCCTCGACCACGAACGCGGCGCGGCCGTCCTGGAGTTGATCACCGAACTCACCCACCGCCGGGCGACCGCCACCGTCCTGGTCACCCACGACCGCACCCACCTGACCGCCGTCGACCAGATCGCCGAGGTCCACGACGGCCGCGTGACCATCCCCGCTCCGACCCGTTAGAAGAGGAGGTCGTCCACGCTCAGGGCCACCACCGCGCCGATCGACTCCGGCAAGGTGAACTCCCCCGAGGCGTGGACGGCCTGCTCCCGGTACACGCCGTCCACAGGGTCCGTCATCACCAGGACCCGACGCCCGATCCGGTCCACGACCACGTAGACCGGCACCCCCGCGAGCGCGTAGGCGGCGGGCTTCCTGGTGAGATCGCTGCACAATGCGGCCGAGGTCACCTCCAGCACGAACCGGAAGATCTTCGGGTCGTAGCAGTTGTACGTGACCATGTGATCGTCGCTGTCCGCATCGACGATCGACAGGTCCGGCATCGCGAAGTCATCGGGCCCGGTCGGCAGCCAGATCGCGATCCGTTGGAAAACCTCGGTATCTCCATCGTCCGACCCCGCCGCAGAGCAGGCCCTCCGCACACGGTTCAGAACCCTGGCATGCCGCATGTCCGGCACCGGTTCAACGGACACCTCGCCACCGAGCACCTCCACCCGGCGCCGGGGAAAGCGCTCGAAAAGGGCGTCAGCCAAGTGGAGCACGAAGACGACTACTTCTTGGTCATGAGTACGTCGTCCACCGAGAGCGTCACCGTTGCCCCGATCGACTCGGGCAGCGTGAACGACTGCCCCGGATGGTGTACCGCGTGCACCCGGTACTCGCCGTCCTTGGGGTCGGTGAGCACCATGACCCGCTGGTTCGTCCGGTCCACGATGACGTAGACGGGCACCCCTGCCTCGGCGTACAGCAGAGGCTTGACCTTCAGATCAGTCGTGAAGTTCGACGATGTCACTTCCAGTACAAGACGGAAGACCATCGGGTCATAGCAATTGAGCTCGATCAGGTGTTCTCGGTAGTCGGCATCGACGACACACAGATCCGGAACCGCATAATCGGACGGTCCGCTCGGCAACCACAGACCCATCCCCGGGACCACTCGGGACACATCACCATGGAGCCCCGCCGCCGACAAAGGGATGATCAGGTCGGTGAGCATGTCATTGTGCGGCCCGTCCGGAGGCGGCGTCACCGTGATCTGTCCTCCAAGAACCTCGACCCGGTGCCCCACGAGTCGATCGGAGATCAGCTCTGCGGCTTCGAGCAACGTCACCTGCTCGAAGGGTCCTTCCACTGCGGCGGCGGACATGGAAATCCTCCTGGCTGCCGATGTCGGGACCATCATGGTAGAGCGCGGGCACCCTCCGACGCCCGATCCTCCGCATTCACCCGAACGGGTGGTTTAGCCCCCTACCGAGCCCGGAGCCGCAGGCTCGGGCGCTCCGCCTCGGCCTCCTCGTCCTGGCCCGCCCAGAGCGAGCGGACGTGGCTGAGGTGGCGGGTCATGCAGGCCTCGGCCGCCTCCGCGTCGCCGCTCAGCATCAGGTCGAGCAGCTCGACGTGCTCCTCCGCCGAGGAGACCAGCTGCCCCAGCTCGTCCAGCCGGGTCAGCCCGTACAGCCGGGAGCGCTTGCGCAGGTCGCCGACGACCTCCACCAGCCGGGCGTTGCCGGCCAGCCCGAGCAGGTCGAGGTGGAACTGCCGGTCCGCCTCCAGGTAGCCGATCAGGTCGTGCTTGCGCGCCGCCGCGACGATCGCCTCGGCCTCGGGGCGCAGCCGCTCCAGCTGCTCCTTGGTGGCGGTGCGGGTGACCAGGCCGACGGTGGGGACCTCGATCAGGGCGCGGATGCCGGTGTAGTCGTCGAGGTCGCGCTCGGTGAGTTCGGTGACCCGGAAGCCCTTGTTGCGGACGGCCTCGACCAGGCCCTCCCGGGCGAGGTCGAGCATGGCCTCGCGGACGGGGGTCGCGGAGACACCGAAGTCGGCGGCGAGGGCGGGGGCGGAGTAGACGACGCCGGGGCGCAGTTCGCCGGAGATCAGGGCCGCCCGGAGCGCGTGGGCGACCTGGTCGCGGAGCCGCTCCTGCACGGAGATCAGGGTGCGGGACTTGAGCTCGGCCATGGTGTTCCTCCGGTGGGTGCAGAACACCAGCGTACAATGTCACGTTACGTTGAGCGTGCAACAAGCCGGGAATCCGAACAGCCTGTCACGGTCGCCGCCGCCGACGTTCATGGTGGCAGCGACCACCGGTCGGCACAACGGTCGACGCCACACCGGCGACCGCCGGAACACCCTCGGACGAACGGAGAGACCGGAACGTGGGCATCGAGATCGCCCTGCACGACGGCCGGCCCGGCGCCGGCCGCACCGCCCCCGCCCTGCTGCACCTGTCCACCGGCCACGGCCCGGCCCTCGCCGCCGCCCTGGCCGCGCACACCCGGCCCGCCGACCACCGGCTCGCCCGGATCGACCCGTACGGCGACACCCACTTCAACGAGCAGGACGCGGCCGCCGCCTTCGAGGAGGCCACCGCCCTGCTCGCCCGCTGCACCACCGAACCGCAGCGGGCGGCCGTCCGCGACCTGCGCAACCTGCTCGCCAACTGCGCAGCTATACCGGGGAGTTGGCTCAGCCTCTACGGGGACTGAGGCGACGACGGCGCCCCGGCCCGGTACACCTCCGCCGCCACCGCCAGGTCCTCCCAGGCCATCCCGACGCTCTTGAAGAACCGCGGCCGCCCCTGCGGCAGCAGCGCGTCGCCGCGCAGCAGCTCGGCCAGGTTCCACACCTGCCGCCGCCCGAGCGCGCCCGCCAACAGCAGGTCCCCGGCCTCCCGGGCCGCGACGGCCCGCGCCTCCACGTACAGTTCGGCCCGCCCGACCAGCACCTCGTCCACCTCGCGGGCGTCCGGCTCGTGCGAGCCGACCGCCGCGACGGCCGCGTGGTCGGGCACCAGCACTCCGTCGAACAGCGGGGTGCGCGCGGTCGTGCAGCAGACCACCAGGTCCGCCCGACCGACCGCCTCCGGCCCGCCCACCGAGGCGGTCAGCCCGAGCGCCCGCCCGTACTCGGCCAGCGCGGCCGCCCGTCCGGCGTGCCGCGCCACCACGGTGAGCCGCCGCAGCGGCCGCACGGTGAGCAGCGCGTCCAGGTGCCCGTAGGCCTGCGGCCCGGAGCCGAACACCACCACGTGTTCGGCCTCCGGGACCGCGAGCCGCGCCAGCGCCGCCGCCGTCACGGCGGGCGTGCGCAGGGCGGTGAGGGCCGCGCCGTCCAGCAGCGCCAGCGGCTGGAGCGTCGGCCCGTCCAGCAGCAGGTAGCTGCCGGTGATCCGGGGCAGTCCGCGCGCGGGGTTGGCCGGCGCCACCCCGGCGATCTTCACCCCGGCGTACGGCCCGGCGGCGGCGGGCATCAGCAGCAGCTCGCCGGCGGGCACCGGTACGGCCGACCGGGCGGGCGCCGCCTCCGGGTCGAGCCCGTCCAGCAGCACCCGCTCGATCGCCCGCACCGCCCCGGCGGGCCCGATCCCGCCGGTGCCCGGCACGGCGTACTGGAGCGGCTCAGCCCCCGCGCCGGGCAGCTCATCAGGGGTCACGGCATCGGGGGGCACAGCATCGGGGGTCACAGCGTGAACCCCGGCGCGTCCCCGGGCTCCAGCACGAACAGGTGCTCCCCGGTGCGGTACGCCGTCCCGCCGACCTCGGTGACGACGCCCTCCCCCAGCGGGTCGCCGCCGCCCACCACCCGCCCGGTGAACACGGTGCCGATGACGGACTCGTGCCGCAGCTCCTCGCCCGGCGCGATCCGCCCTTCGGCGGCGAGCACCGCGAGCCGCGCGGAGGTGCCGGAGCCGCACGGCGAGCGGTCGATCTGCCCGTCCGCGAACACCACGACGTTCCGCTGGCTCAACACCCCCTCCTCCGAAGGAAGTTCGTCGTACAGCACGACCCCGTACACCCCGGAGAGCCGCGGGTCGGTCGGGTGCGCGACGGCCTCCGACCCGGCCAGCAGCGCCCTGATCTCCCGCCCCGCGGCGACGAGTTCGGGCAGCAGCCCGGGCTCGACGGCGAGCCCGAGGGCGGCGGCCGGCACCGAGGCGTAGCACGCCCCGGAGTGCGCCACCGCGACCTCGACCGTCCCCCGCGAGGTCTCGACCGGCAGCTTCAAGGCGCTGACCCGGCTCGGCACGTTGCGGAAGGTGACCCCGGTGGTGCGCCCGCCGCTCCGCCGCACCAGCGCGGTGACCCGCCCGGAGGGGACGTCGATCCGCACCCGGGCCACGCCGTCCGCGGGGGCCGGGACCAGCCCGGAGTCCACGGCCCAGGCGCCGAGCGCGATGGTGCCGTGCCCGCAGGCGGTCGAGTAGCCGTCCTTGTGCCAGAACAGCACGCCCAGGTGGGCCTCGTCGTCGTCCGGCGGCACCAGGAACCCGCCGTACATCCCGGCGTGCCCGCGCGGCTCGTGCACCAGCAGCCGCCGGACCTCCTCCAGCGCGCTCGGCCGGGGCGCGGTCGCGCTGCCGCCCGCGCCGATCGCGATGGCCCGCCGCTCGGCGACGCTGTCGCCGGGGATCGGGGGCACGCCGTCCAGCACGATCCGGAACGGCTCGCCGGCCGTGTGGTAGTCGACCGTACGGACGCACAGCACCGGCCCCGGCCCCGCACCCGGCGCCGTCCCGACCCCCGTCCCCGTCCCCGAGCCCGTCCCCGCTGCCCTGCCCGGCATCACAGCCCCCCGCCCGGCAGCACGCTGACCGTCCGGCCGACGGTGTAGAACTCCAGTGCCGCCCGGCCCTGTTCGCGCTCCCCGTGGGCCGCGCCCTTGGCCCCCCCGAACGGCAGGTGGAAGTCGACGCCGCTGGACGGGGCGTTGACCCGGATCATGCCCGCGTCCAGCCGGTCGGCGACGGCCAGCGCCGCGTCCAGGCTCCGGGTGTGCACCGAGGTGGCCAGGCTGTGCGGGGTGTCGTTGGCGAGCGCGACGGCCGCGTCCAGGTCGGCCGCCGCGTGCAGCACCGCGACCGGTCCGAAGAACTCCTCGCGCGCCAGCGGGTGTTGCGGGGGGACGTCGGCGAGCAGGGTCGGCTCGACGTACCAGCCGGCCCGGTCGGGCGCGCACCCGCCGACCAGCACGCTCGCCCCGTCCGCGACGGCCGACTCGACCGCCGCCACCAGCCGCTCCCGCGCGTCGGCGCCGATCACCGGCCCGCAGACCGTGTCGTCCACCGCCGCCAGCGCCTTGACCAGGGCCTCGCGCAGCGGCTCGTACGCCGTCCCGACCGCGATCACCCGGCTGGTCGCCGTGCACTTCTGTCCGGCGTACCCGGCGATCGCGGCCGCGATGTGCCCGGCGGCCAGTTCCACGTCCGCGTCCGGCAGCACCAACGCCGCGTTCAGGCCGCCGAGTTCGGCCTGCACCGGCACCCCGCGCCCGGTGGCGGCCAGGACCACGGCCCGGCCGACGCCGGTGGAGCCGGTGAAGGAGACCACGTCCGCCGCCGCGACCAGCGCCGCCCCCTCCTCCGCGCCGCCGGGCAGCACCGCGAGCACGTCCGGGGGCAGCACGGCCGCGGCCAGCTCGGCCAGCCGCAGCGCGCACGCCGTCGCCTCCGGCGCGGGCTTGAGCACCGCCGTGTTGCCGACCGCCAGCGCCGGAGCGGCCTTCCAACTCGGGATCGCCAGCGGGAAGTTCCACGGCGCGATCAGCCCGGCCACCCCGTGCGGGCGGCGCCGGGTGAACAGCAGGCCCGGCCCGGCGGCGGTCTCGTGCACCGCGCCGGACGGCTCGTACGGCGCCTGGGCGTAGTAGCGCCAGATCGCCGCCGTCCGGGCGACCTCCCCCCGCGCCTCGGCGAGCGGCTTGCCGACCTCGCGCACGATCAGCGCGGCGAGTTCCTCGGCGTGCGCCTCGACCGCCTCGGCGATCCGGCCCAGCGCGGCCGAGCGGGCGCCGGCACCGGCCGCCAGCCAGCCGCCCTGGGCCGCCCGGGCCCGCCCGACGGCGGCCCGCACGGCCTCGGCGCCGGGTGCCTCGACGGCGACCACCAGGTCGGTCGGGTCGGCGGGGTTGTACGAGGTGATGGTCACAACTAGCAGCCCTTCAAAGCGCGTTCGGGAGAGAGCGTCAGAGCAGGAAGCCCGCCGGGAACGGGTCGTCTGGGTCGAGGAAGTACTGGGCGGTGCCGGTGATCCAGGCCCGCCCGGTCACGGTGGGCACCACGGCCGGCCGCCCGGCCACCTCGGTCTCCTCGACCAGCCGCCCGGTGAAGGTGGTCCCGATGAAGGAGTCGTTGCGGAAGTCCCGCCCCAGCGGGAGTTCGCCGCGCGCGTGCAGCTGGGCCATCCGGGCCGAGGTGCCGGTGCCGCAGGGCGATCGGTCGAACCAGCCGGGGTGGATCGCCATCGCGTGCCGGGAGTGCTCGGCGGTGGAGCCGGGGGCGAGCAGCTGGACGTGGTGGCAGCTGTGGATGGAGGGGTCCTCCGGGTGCACCGGCCGGTCGGGGCTCGCGTTGATCGCGTCCATCAGGGCCAGGCCGGCGTCCAGGATGTCCTGCTTGCGCTCGCGCTCGAACGGCAGCCCGAATTCGGCGAGCGGCAGGATGGCGTAGAAGTTGCCCCCGTACGCGAGGTCGTAGCCGATGGTGCCGTGGCCGGGCACCTCGATCTTGCGGTCCAGCGCGACGGAGTACGAGGCGACGTTGCGGATGGTGACGGCCTTGGCCGCGCCGCCCTCCACCCGCACCTCGGCGACCACCAGTCCGGCGGGGGTGTCCAGCCGTACCGTGGTGACCGGCTCGACCACCGGCACCATCCCGGTCTCGACCAGCACGGTGGCGACGCCGATGGTGCCGTGCCCGCACATCGGCAGCAGCCCGGAGACCTCGATGTAGAGCACCCCGAAGTCGGCGTCCGGCCGGGTCGGCGGCTGGAGGATCGCGCCGCTCATCGCGGCGTGCCCGCGCGGCTCGTACATCAGCAGGGTGCGGAAGTGGTCCAGGTGCTGCTGGAAGTGCACCCGGCGTTCGGCCATGGTGGCGCCGGGGATGACGCCGAAGCCCCCGGTGATCACCCGGGTCGGCATGCCCTCGGTGTGCGAGTCGACGGCGTGGAACACGTGACGGCTGCGCATTCCGCACAACTCCTCTGACGAAGCGGTTGGTTGAGGCCGGCTGCCCGCACAGCCGGCCGTACGACGGGTGGTGCCGGTAGTACCAGTGGTGCCGGTGGTGCCGGCCCGTGTCGGGCAGGCCCTACGCCAGCCCCTCCGCGAGGGCCTTCTCGGTGGCCGCACGCACGGCCGCCTCGATCTCCGGCTCCAGCGGCTGCCGCGGCGCCCGGACCGGCCCGCCGGGGCGTCCGGCGATGTCCATGGACAGCTTGATGGCCTGGACGAACTCGGTCTTGGAGTCCCAACGCAGCAGCGAGTGAAGCGACTTGTAGAGCGGCAGCGCGGTCTCCAGGTCGTGCCCGACGGCCGCGCGGTACAGCGCCGCGGACGCCTCGGGCAGCGCGTTCGGGTACCCGGCGATCCAGCCGACGGCCCCGGCCAGCGCCAGCTCCAGCAGCACGTCGTCGGCGCCGATCAGCAGGTCCAGCCCGGGCGCCAGCTCGGCGATCTCGTAGGCCCTGCGGACGTCCCCGCTGAACTCCTTGACCGCCACGATCGAGCCCTCGCCGTGCAGTTGGGCGAGCAGCGCGGGCACCAGGTCGACCTTGGTGTCGATCGGGTTGTTGTACGCGACGACCGGCAGCCCGGCCCGGGCGACCTCCGCGTAGTGCGCCCGCACCGAGGCGTGGTCGGCCCGGTAGGCGTTGGGCGGCAGCAGCAGGACGGAGCCGGCGCCGGCCTCGGCGGCCTGCTCGGCCCAGCGGCGGGACTCGGCGCTGCCGTAGGCGGCGACCCCGGGCATGACCCGGGCGCCGTCGCCGGCCGCCTCGACCGCGACCTCGACGATCCGGGTGCGCTCCTCGGCGGTGAGCGTCTGGTACTCGCCCAGCGAGCCGTTCGGGACGACGCCGTCGCAACCGGACTCGATCAGCCAGCGGACGTGCTCGGCGTAGGCGTCGTAGTCGACGGAGAGGTCCGGGCGCAGCGGGATCGTGGTGGCGACCATGATGCCGCGCCAGGGGCGGGTGGTGTCGTGCGGGGTGATGGACACGTTGGGCTCCTTGGTGAGGTGTGACATTTTATAAACAGTGACAGGCCGGAGACAAGGGTCCCGCCCGAGACGTTCCGACGGATCGGGCCCGGCCTACTCCCCCGGGCCGGCCGCCAGCTGCGAGAGCGGCACCGGGCAGGCCATCGACCGCCGGTCCGCCCCCGGCTCCGCAGCGCCGGACAGGCAGGCCACGGCCGGACCGCACATCCGCCCCTGGCACCAGCCCATCCCCGCCCGGGTGAGCAGCTTGACGGTCCGGGGATCGCCCGCGCCCAGCTCCTCCACCGCTTCCGCGATCCGCGCGACCGGCACCTCCTCGCACCGGCACACGTCGGTGTCCGGCCGCAGCCACCCGGTCCAGCCGGGCCCGGGCCGGTGGGCCGCCGCCATCAGCGCGGCGAACTCCCGCAGCCGGGCCCGGCGGCCCAGCAGCGCCCGCCCGGGCAGCACCCCGGCGACCGCGTGCGCGGCCAGCTCCCCCTCGGCGAGCGCGAGGTCCGCACCGCCGACGCCGTTGGTCTCCCCCGCGGACCACAGGCCCGGGACGGAGGTGCGCAGCCTGGCGTCGACCCGCAGCGCGACCGCGCCGTCCGGCCCGGTGAGGGTGTCCGCGCCGAGTTCGGTGGCCAGGTCGATCTGCGGCAGCAGCCCGTGGCCGACGGCGAGCGCGTCGCAGGCGATCCGCCGCTCGGTGCCGGGCAGCGGCCGCCAGTCGGCGTCCAGTCGGGCCACGGTGACGCCGGTGACCCGGTCCGTCCCGTGCGCCTCGACCACCGCGCTGCGCGGCCGCAGCCGTACGCCGTGCCGCAGCAGCGCGCCGCCGTGCCCGGCGCCCTCGACGAGCTTGGCGGGGACGGCCGCCAGCACGCCGGGGCGCCGGGCGTACCCGAGGTAGCCGCTCGCCTCGACCACCGCCGGGACCTCCGCCCCGGCGGCGACCAGCGAGGAGGCCGCGGCGAGCAGCAGCGGTCCGCTGCCGGCCACCACGATCCGCCGGCCGGGCAGCACCAGCCCGGCCTTGAGCATGGCCTGGGCGCCGCCCGCGGTGACCACCCCGGGCAGCGTCCAGCCGGGGAAGGGCAGTTGGCGCTCGTACGCGCCGGTGGCGAGCAGCACCGCCCCGGCCCGGAGGGTCGCCCGGTCGGCGGCCTGCGGGCCGCGGGTGACGTGCAGGGCGAAGCCGTCGACGGTCCGCTCCAGCGCCCACACCTGGTGCCCGCCGCGGAAGTCGGCCCGCGGGTGGGCTTCGAGCCGCGCGGCCAGCCCGGCGTACACCGGCCAGCGGTGGTGCAGGCGGTCCGGGCGGCTCGCGCCCAGTCCGGGCGCCGGGTGCCGGTAGTACTGCCCGCCGGGCCGGTCCGCGCCGTCCAGCAGGACGCAGCGCAGCCCGAGGTCGGCGGCGGTCACGGCGGCGGCCAGCCCGGCCGGCCCGGCCCCCACCACGACGAGGTCGTAGGCCGACCCGGAGCGCCCGGCCGACCCCGAGCCCTCGGACGACTCGGAACGCTCAGACGGCGAGATCGGCACGACCGTGGCCCTCCTGACTGGTGACGACGGTGCCGGGCTCGGCGGGCAGCAGGCACAGCCGCTGGTTGGCCCGGCCGTCCACGGTGGCCAGGCAGTCGAAGCAGGCGCCGATCCCGCAGAACGCCCCGCGCGGCCGCCCGCCGGTCCGGGTGGTGCGCCAGGCGAGCACGCCGTCGGCCCAGAGCGCGGCGGCGATCGACTGCCCGGGCAGGGCGCGGACGGCCCGCCCGTCGAACTCGATCAGGTGCCCGGGCCCGGGGTCGGCCCCGACCAGCCCGGCAGGGGTTCGGCGACGCGTCACCGGCTTCTCCATTCCGTCGTCCAGCTCATCCGATCCGATCCGTCCACGGCCCGGCCCACACCGACACCCACGCCCGCCACCCCGCCCACGCGCGTCACCCCGCCGGGAACCGGTCGGCCCGGAACGGCGCGAGGTCCAGCTCCGGCCGCTTGCCGGTCAGTTGCTCGGCGATCAGCAGCCCGGTGGCGGGCGCCAGCCCGATCCCGGCCCCCTCGTGCCCGCAGGCGTGGTAGAGCCCCGGCACCCGGGGGTCCTCGCCGATCGCGGGCAGGTGGTCCGGCAGGTAGGGGCGGAAGCCCCGGTAGACGCGCATCACGGTGACGTCCGCGAGCACCGGGAACAGCTCCGCGGCCTGGACGGCGAGCCGGCGCAGCACCTCCTGGGAGAGGGTCCGGTCGAAGCCGACCCGCTCCCGGCTGGCGCCGATCAGCACCGGTCCGCCCGGGGTCCCCTCGACCACGGCGGAGGTCTGCAGATCGGCCGAGCCGCTGGCCACGTCCGCCACGTAGTCGGCGGCGTAGACCTTGTGCCGGACGATCCTGGGCAACGGCTCGGTGACCAGGACGAACCCGCGCCGGGGCAGCACCGGCAGGTGCACCCCCGCCAGCGCGGCCAGTTCGCCGCCCCAGGTGCCGGCGGCGTTGACCACCGCGGGGGCGGCCAGTCGGCGCCGGGCGGTCCGTACGCCGCGCACCGCGCCGTCCGGGCCGCGCTCCACGGCCGTCACGTCCTCCCCGGTGATCAGTTCGGCGCCCGCCCGGCGGGCCTCGCGCAGCAGGTGGGCGGCGGCGAGCGCGGGCTGCACCTGGGCGTCCTGGGGGTAGTGGTAGCCGCCCGCGAGCCCGGGGGCGAGGTGCGGCTCCAGCTCGCGCAGCCGCTCGGCCGGAACCTCCTCGGCGCTCACCCCGGCCGCGGCCTGCCCCGCGGCGAAGGCCCGCAGCGCCTGCTGTCCGGCATCGGTCGAGGAGACCACGACGCCGCCCTTGGGCTCGTACTCCACGGCCGGGCCGAGCTGTTCGGCGAGTTCGCGCCAGAGCCGGGTGCTGAGCAGGGCGAGGTCGAGTTCGGGCCCGGGTTCCTTGTCGGAGACCAGCAGGTTGCCCTCGCCTGCCCCGGTGGTGCCACCGGCGACCGGCCCGCGGTCGACGACGGCGACGGCGAGTCCGGCCCGGGCGGCGTAGTAGGCACAGGCGGCGCCGACGACTCCGGCGCCGACCACGACGACGTCCAGTGGAGGTGTCCAGGTCTTCAGCACGCCAGTAATATGTCACATGCCATCTGCTCTGCCAAGAGTCCCCTGCCCTTCCCCGGAGAGTCCCCCGAGAGTCCCCGGAACGGCGGACGGCCCCGGCCCCCGCACGAAGCGGGAACCGGGGCCGCGGCCCGATCACTCACCGGCTCAGGTGATGTCGTCCATCTGCTCCCGCCGTGCGCCCGGCACCGGAGCGGCGCCCGCCGCCGGCGTCGCCGAGGCCTCGACCGTCTCCGTACCCGCCACCGGCTGCACCGAGAGGTCCACCTCGGAGGCCTCCTCGTCGTCCAGCTCGGCGTCCGGGTCGTTCCGGCGCTTGCGCCGGTCGTTCATGATCGAGATGCCCACCGCGATGAAGTACAGCGCCCAGATCGGCGCGGCCAGCGCCAGCATGCTCAGCGGGTCGGCGCTCGGCGTCGCGAAGGCCGCGAACACCGTGATGCCCATGACCATGCCGCGCCACCAGCCGAGCAGCCGCTTGCCGGTGACCATCCCGACCTGGTTCATCATCACCAGCAGCAGCGGGAACTCGAAGGCGAGGCCGAAGACCAGCACCATCCGGGTCGCGATGTCGAGGTAGTCCTCGGGCGGCAGGATCGGCGTGGTGTTGTTCGGGGTGAACGAGATCAGCACGTCGACCGTGGTCGGCAGCACCAGGATCGCCACGGCCACACCGGCCAGGAACAGCGGCGCCCCGCAGAGCATGAAGACGACCGCGTACTTCTTCTCGTGCCTGTGCAGACCGGGCGCCACGAAGGCCCACACCTGGTACAGCCAGATCGGCACGGTCCCGACCACGCCGGCCGTCAGCGAGACCTTCAACATCCAGGTGAAACCGGCGGTCAGACCGATGTTGGAGACCTGGGCGCACTTGCCGTGGTACTGCCCGGCGGTCTCCACGGTGCAGCGCGGCAGCGGCTGCAGCAGGAAGTCCTCGATCTGCTTGTGGTAGATCGCCGCGATGACGGTGATCACCAGGATCGCCAGGACCGACTTGACCACGCGGTTGCGCAGTTCCCGCAGGTGATCGGCGAGGGCCATCCGCCCCTCAGGATCCTTGGGCGCCTTCTGCGGCGCCTTGGAGAGCTTGCTCAACCCCGGTCCTCAACTCGTGCGTCGAGGCCCGCCGGTCGACGGGCCTCCGTGGTCGCTCGCGGCACCCGTGCCGCGTACCTCGGGTACGTCACGCGCGCCGCGCTCAGTGCGGGCGCTCGCCGCCGGGCACACCCGGGGCGCCGGGCGCCGGCTCGACGATCCGGGCCTCCGGCTGCGCCGAGCCCTGCGCCGAGACCTGCGGCGGCGCGGACGGCCGGACGGCCGACGCACTGCCCTCCGGCTCCTCCTCCGAGCGCATCGCCCTGGCCTCGCTCTTGAGGATCCGCAGCGACTGCCCCAGCGAGCGCGCCAGGTCGGGCAGCCGCTTGGCCCCGAACAGCACGACGGCCACCACCACGACCACCACGATCGCGGTCATCGAGAAGCGCATGCGCCGACCACCTTCAGCATCCGCGGCCCGACAGGCCGCCCGCCGCGGATGGTAACCGCTGCGGATGACGCCCCGACGACGGCCGCCCGAACAGGACAGCGGCCCCGACCGGCAGGACTGGAGCCACTGAGAGCGTAACCCGCCCTCACCTCAGGACAGCAGCCCCCGTACCGCCGATGACCCGGCCGTGCTATCGGGCGGGAACGGCCTCGGCCAGCTCCCCCGCCGCCTCGGCCAGCGCCCGGGACGCCGCGTCCACGCCCTTGGCCAGCGCCCGCACGTCCAGCCAGAGCCGGATCGCGAGGACCCCGAGGACCAGCAGGCCCGCGGTGGCGAGCAGGACGGCGGCGACGAGCATCCAGGACATGCGCCCCACCCTATACGGGGGTCACCCCTCCGCCGGGACGAGCCGCATGGTGCGCACCCCGGCCGCGGTGAGCGCCTCGACGATCTTCTCGCCGGCCGGTTTGCGGACCGCCGCCCCGCAGAGCGGGCAGCCGAAGCTGTAGTGCGCCTGCGCGGGAGTCCGGCCGAGGGTCAGCCGGAACTCCTCGGCCGGGAGCTCGACCTTCTCCCGGCACTGCGAGCAGTACACCTTGAATCTCGTCCCGGGCTCCACCGCTCAGTCCCGCCCCTCCCCGTAGGCGGCCAACGCCTCCCGCGCGGCCGAGCGCGCCTGCTCGGCCGGCTCGGGCGGCGAGACGATCCGGCCGTCCCGGCCCAGCCGCAGCGCCAGCGGGCGCAGCTGGGAGGGGTCGGCGCTGCGCAGGGTGATCCGCAACCCGCCGTCGGGCAGTTCCTCGGCCCGGTCGTGGGTGTAGTACTCGGCGACCCAGCGGCCGCCGGAGGAGACCTCGACCACCACCTCCGGGTCGTCGGCGGCCGGGTTGACCAGCCCGCCGCTGAGGTCGCGCGGCTCGCGCCGGGGCGGGTCGGCCGGGACGTCCAGGACGCGGATCTCGGCGACCCGGTCCAGCCGGAACATCCGGTGGTCCTCCGAGGTGCGGCACCAGGCTTCCAGGTAGGTGTGGCCCTCGGTGAGCAGCCGGATCGGGTCGACCTCGCGCTCGGTCATCCCGCCGCGCCCGTGCGAGTAGTAGCGCAGCCAAAGCCGGCGGCCCTCGCTGAGCGCGCGGTCGATGTCGGCGAAGACGTGGCTCTCGGCCTCGAAGGTCACGCCGACCCGGGCGCTGCCCTCGGCGCTCTCCCCCGCGGCGTTCTCGATCTTGGCGACGGCCCGGGTGAGGGCCTCCCGGTCCCCGGCCCGCAGACCGGGCAGCCCGGCCACCGCCCGGGCGGCCACCAGCAGCGCGGTCGCCTCGTCGGCGGCCAGCCGCAGCGGCTGGGCCACGTCGTCGACGTTGTGCCACCAGATCCGCTCGCCGTCGGTGTCGATGTCGAGCAGGTCACCGCCGCGGAAGCTGGTGCCGCACATCGGCAGCACGTTGAGGTCCGCGATCAGCTCGCGCTCGCTGATCCCGAACGCGCGCGCCACCTCGGCGACCTCGGCCCCGGGCCGCTCGCGCAGGTAGGTGACCAGCGACAGCATCCGTCGCGTCTGGTCGATCGCATTGCTCATGCCCGAACGTCCTCCGTGTCCAGCCCCGCGACCGCCCGCAGCCGGTCGATGACATCCGCCCGCAGCTCCTCCGGGCCGAGCACCAGCACGTCGGGCCCGAACTCCGCGAGGTCGGCGCCCAGCCCGTTGCCGTACGGGATCTCCAGCTCGTCCCAGACCTCGTCGACCCGGGTGCTGCCGAGCGCCTTGGTGCGCAGCGGGAAGCCCGCGCCCCGGCGGACCCGGACGGTCGCGGTGGCGGTGGCCCCCTCACCGGCGAACTTGGCCACGGTGGCCCGGACGTCCACGTGCTCGGGCACGGTGCCCAGGAACGCCCCGCTCCTGGCCTTCACCCTGCCGGTGATCCGGCTGAGCCGGAACACCCGGGCGTCGCCGCGGTCCCGGTCGTACCCGGCCAGGTACCAGTGCCCGCGCCAGCACTCCAGCGCCCACGGCTCGACGCTGCGCTGCTCGACGGCCGCGGCACCGGCCTTGCGGTACTCGAAGGTGACCGGGCGGCGGTCCCGGGCGGCGGTGAGCAGCGGCTCGAACGCGGCCTCCCGGGCGGGGATGCGCGGCTCCAGGGCGGTCCGGCCCTCGGCCTCGGTGAACGGCACCCCGGCCGCGCGCAGCTTCTGCAGCGCGCCGCTGGCCGCGCCGGACATCTTGGCCTGCTGCCAGACCCGGGCGGCCAGGGTCAGCGCGGCCGCCTCCTCGGCGTCCAGCGCGATCTCCGGCAGCCGGTTGCGGTCGGCGCGGGCGAGGTAGCCCAGCTCACCGTCCAGCGTGCTCTCGTCGACGTCGATCACCAGGCCGAGCTCGCGCAGGTCGTCCTTGTCCCGCTCGAACATCCGGTTGAAGGCGTCCTCGCTGCTGTTCTGCCAGGCTTCGCGGTAGGCCTCGATGGATTCCCGCAGCTCCTTCTTGGAGAGCGGACGTCTGGTGTTCATCAGGCACAGGGCGAGATTCATCAGCCGCTCTGCCTTGGCGATCGCCATCGCTGACCCTTCCGGTGTGCCGCGCCGCGCGCGGGGTGCGCCAACCGGGCGATCCCCACCCGGCGGGACCGACCGTACCGGTAGCGGTACGCACTGCAAAAGCCGCGTCCCGCGGCCGGTCCCCGGGAGCCGCCGTCCGGGCCCGGGAACGGCCTCGGGCCGGGCCCCCGAAGGGGTCCGGCCCGAGGTCACAGCAGGCTCAGACGGCCAGCAGGTCGACCACGAAGATCAGGGTCGAACCCGCCGGGATGAGCGGCGACGGCGACTGGTTGCCGTACGCCAGGTGCGACGGGATGGTCAGCTCGCGACGGCCGCCGACCTTCATGCCCTTGACGCCCTGGTCCCAGCCCTTGATGACCCGGCCGCCGCCCAGCGGGAAGCGGAACTCGTTGGGGCTCCGGTTCCAGCTCGCGTCGAACTCCTCGCCGGTCTCGAAGGTCACGCCGACGTAGCGGACGCTGACGTTCTGACCCGGCTTGGCCTCCTCGCCGTCACCGACGACGATGTCGCGGATCTGCAGCTCGGTCGGGGCGTCGCCGATCGGGAAGTCGATCTCGGGCTTCTCGTTCAGGTTCACAGCCATGGTCCCTCTTCTCACGTTCCCAAATTCCCTACACGACCAAGCGGCGGACACCCGTGCCGCGGTCCGTCCGGACCACGGTACGGGCGCCCGCCGCCCGCCGGGACGCGGCCACGCGGCCGCACCCGAAGGTCACACGCGCACCATTGTCCCCGAAAAGTCGATCAGCCCTGACCGGCGTCCAGGATGTCCACCACGAAGACCAGGGTCGCACCGGGCGGGATGTCGCCCTGGCCCTTGTCGCCGTAGCCCAGCGAGGCCGGGATCACCAGCTCGACCCGGCTGCCGACGGTCTGGCCCGTCAGCCCCTGGTCCCAGCCCTGGATGACCTGGCCGCCGCCGACCGCGAAGGAGAACGCCTGGCCCTTGCTGAGCGAGGAGTCGAAGACCTTGCCGTCCTTGGCCAGCGCGCCGGTGTACTGGACGACGACCTTCTCGCCCTTCTCCACCGCCGGCCCGGTGCCCTTGATCAGGACGTGGGTCTTGAGCTCGGTCGGGTCCTTGGCCCCGGCCACCGGGGTGATGTCGGCCGGCTTCTTGCCGTTGTCCTTGACCTGCGGGAAGTCGGCCGGCGGCGGGGTGACGGTGCCGCTGACCACCGCGTCGGGCGCGTTGGCGTTGCGGACGTCGATCACGAAGATCAGGTTGTCCTTCGGGCCGATCGACATGTCCGGCTTGCCCTGGGAGCCGAAGCCGGCCGCCGGCGGGGCCACCACCAGCAGTCGGCTGCCGGCCTTCTTGCCCATCACGGCCTGGTCCAGCGCGGGGATCAGCGCGTCGGTGCCGGCCTGGAAGATCTGCGGCTTGCCCTTGTCGTCGTACGAGCTCGGGATGTCCTTGCCGGTGTTCCAGTCCTTGGCGGTGTAGTCCACCGAGGTCCAGGAGTTCTTGTCCACCTTGGGGCCGTTGCCCTCGGACAGCACCTTCACCACGAAGGAGCCGTCGGAGGCCTCGCCCGGCACCTGGATCTCGGCCTTCTTGCCGAAGTCACCGGTGACGGTCGGCAGCACCTTGGCGCTGTCCTTGATCGGCGGCACCGGCTCGGCGGTCGGCGTGGGCGGCGCGGACTTCGTCGCGTCCGGCTGGGCGGCCGAGGCGGTGTCCTTCGACGAGTCCTTGTTCACCATGTACAGCGTGATGCCGCTGCCGACCAGCAGCACGGCGAGCACCGTGCCGAGGATCACGCCCAGCTTGCCGACGCCGGGCGGGTTCTCGTCGTACCCCGCCTCCGAGCTGTCGGCCTTGCGCACGTTGCTGGCGAAGATCTGCGGGGCCTCGTCGTCGTCCGACTTGGGTCCGGCCGCGCGCGGCTTGTCACCGGGCTGCGCCCAGCCCGCCTGCTGCGCGAGGATCGCCGGGGGCACGACGATCGACTCACGGTCCGCCGTGGCCTGCCCTCCCGGGCGGGAGGCGGCCGGGTCACCCGCAGAGCCGTCGTTCGCCGCGGTGCCGGCCGCGCCCGGGCTCGGCGTCTTCTCAGTCATGACTCCCCATCCATCTCGCCACGAGGTCTTCCAGGTCTGCGCCCGGCGTGGTGAGCGCCGGCCTGCCGCCGTACCCGTCCGCCCCGGACCCCGGCGCCGGGCGGCGCCTGCCACAGTGCGAGGGCAGTATGACAGCTCAGGATGAGGACGGACGCTTTGTTGTACGAGCGTCCGCCCAAGCGTACGGAATCCTCCCGGCGACTTCCTAGAGCGCCCGCTAGACCGCTTCCAGAATGTCGATCACGAAGACCAGCGTGGAGTTCGGCGGCACCGACCCCTGGGCCTGGTCCTTGTAGCCCAGGGCCGGCGGCACCACCAGCAGCACCCGGCTGCCCACGTTCTGCCCCACCAGCCCCTTGTCCCAGCCCTCGATCACGCTGCCGGTGCCGATCTGCACGGCCTGCGCCCCGCCGTGGGTCCAGGAGGCGTCGAACTGCTGCCCGTTGCTCCACAGCACCCCGGTGTACTGCACGATCAGGGTCTGCCCGGTCTTGACCTGCTTGCCCTCGCCCTTGATCAGCACGGCCTGCTGGAGGTCGGCGGGGGCGGCCTGCCCGGCCGGGACGGTGATCCCCGCCGGTGCCTTCCCGTTGTCCTTGACCTGCGGCAGCGTCGCGGCGGGCTGGGTCATGTTGCCGGTCAGCGTGGAGTCCTGCGGCAGCGCCTCCACGATGTCCAGCACGAAGACCACGGTGTCGCCCTTGTTGACGCCCAGCTGGGTGGAGCCCTGCTCGCCGAAGGCGGCCGCCGGCGGGGCCACCACCAGCAGCCGGGTGCCCACCTTCTTGTCGATCACGGTCTGGTCCAGCGCCGGCACCAGCTGCCCGCTGCCGGCCTGGTAGAGCTGGGGCTTGCCGTTGTCGTCGTACGAGCTGGGCAGGTCCTTGCCGGTGGTCCAGTCCTTCGCCGTGTAGTTGACCGTCACCCAGTCGCCCTTGCCGACCGTCGACCGCTCACCGTCCGTCACCGTGTTCACCACGAACTGGCCGCTGGGCTGCTGGCCCTCGGGGATGGTGATGGTGGCCTTGCTGCCGAAACCACCACCCGAAAGAGTGGGCATCGGGGAGGCCTCGCCCACCGGCGCCGGCACCGTCGGGGCCGCGCTCGGGGTGGACGGCGTCGCCGGTCCGGCCGCCTTGGGCGAGCTGCTGCAGGCGACCGCGAGCAGCAGCGGCAGGGTGAGAAGCAAACCGGCGGTGCGGCGCACGGTGGTCCTAACTGTCGGTCGAAGTCGGCTCTCCCGACTCGACGGACAGCGTATGCCCGGCATGCGTCCGGCCCCGGTAGACACCACCGGGGCCGGTCAACGCCGAGGGCACGGCGGTCGGTCACACGCCGACGGTCACATGCCGGCGATCAGCTTCTCCACCCGCTCGTCCACCGAACGGAACGGGTCCTTGCACAGCACGGTGCGCTGCGCCTGGTCGTTCAGCTTGAGGTGCACCCAGTCCACCGTGAAGTCCCGGCGCTGCTCCTGCGCCCGGCGGATGAAGTCCCCGCGCAGCCGGGCCCGGGTGGTCTGCGGCGGGACGGACTTGGCCTCGAAGGTCTTGAGGTCGGTGGTCACCCGCTTCGCCTGGCCCTTGCCCTGGAGCAGGTAGAACAGGCCGCGCCGGCGGTGGATGTCGTGGTACGCGAGGTCGATCTGGGCGACCCGCGGGTTGGACATGCTCATCTCGTGCTTCTCGCGGTAGCGCTCGATGAGCTTGTACTTCATAATCCAGTCGATCT
The DNA here is from genome assembly GCF_042755465.1 of Kitasatospora sp. NPDC059160. Classification (NCBI taxonomy): domain Bacteria; kingdom Bacillati; phylum Actinomycetota; class Actinomycetes; order Kitasatosporales; family Streptomycetaceae; genus Kitasatospora; species Kitasatospora sp. NPDC059160. Next base: position 46,540 of record NZ_JBHZCN010000038.1, read on the forward strand.
CGGTGGCCACCGTGTCGAGGCGCTCGGTGCGCACCGCCTCCAGGGTGCGGCCCCACAGTTCGAGCACCTGGGCGATGGTGCCGGTGTTGATGCCCTTGCGGTCGGCGAACTCCAGGGCCTTGCTGTAGTACTCCTCCTGGATGTCCAGCGCGCTGGCCTCCCGGCCGTTGGCCAGGCGCACCTGGTGGGTGCCGGTGAGGTCGTGGCTGACCTCGCGGATCGCCCGGATCGGGTTCTCCAGGGTGAGGTCGCGCATCACCACGCCGGCCTCGATCAGCCGCAGCACCAGGTCGGTGGAGCCCACCTTGAGCAGGGTGGTGGTCTCCGACATGTTGGAGTCGCCGACGATCACGTGCAGCCGGCGGTAGCGCTCGGCGTCCGCGTGCGGCTCGTCCCTGGTGTTGATGATCGGGCGGGAGCGGGTGGTGGCGGAGCTGACGCCCTCCCAGATGTGCTCGGCCCGCTGGCTGACGCAGAACACCGCGCCGCGCGGGGTCTGCAGCACCTTGCCCGCGCCGCAGATCAGCTGGCGGGTGACCAGGAAGGGGATGAGCACGTCGGCCAGCCGGGAGAACTCGCCGTGCCGGGCCACCAGGTAGTTCTCGTGGCAGCCGTAGGAGTTGCCGGCCGAGTCGGTGTTGTTCTTGAAGAGGTAGACGTCCCCCGCGATGCCCTCCTCGTGCAGCCGCCGTTCGGCGTCCACCAGGAGTCCTTCGAGGATCCGCTCGCCCGCCTTGTCGTGCGTGACCAGCTCGGTCACGTCGTCGCACTCGGGGGTGGCGTACTCGGGGTGGGAGCCGACGTCGAGGTAGAGCCGGGCGCCGTTGCGCAGGAACACGTTGCTGCTGCGGCCCCAGGAGACGACCCGGCGGAACAGGTACCGCGCGACCTCGTCCGGCGACAGCCGACGCTGCCCGCGGAACGTACAGGTCACGCCGTACTCGTTCTCCAGCCCGAAAATCCGGCGGTCCATGAGCACTCCATTCTCTGTCGGAGCTGTCCGAAACCGCCTCCACGACGACTGGGCCGCCGCAGGGGCACCGGAGTCCCGTACGCCGGCGGTCCGGCCGCCGTACGGGACTCCGCAGGCACTGCTACTCCGGCGCGCTCGCCGCCGGGTTCTCGTCGTCGTCCGACTCGGCGGACTGGTCCCCGTCGAGCAGCCGGCCGAGCTGGTTGCCCAGGATCCGCTTGAACTTGCGCTGCTGGAACCGCTGGCGGTCGAGGACCGCGACCTCCAGTTGTTCCGGGGTGAGGGCGCGCGGGCTGCCCCCGTTGGGGTCGCGGGCGAGCGAGTCGACCGCGACCTTCACCGCCTCGGTGAGGCTCAGTCCGGCGCGGTGGCGCTGGCCCAGGTAGTTGCCGATCGAGTCGGCGTTGCCGCCGACCACGACGTAGTTCTTCTCGTCGACGACCGAGCCGTCCGGCGTGAGCCGGTAGATCTGGTCGTTGTCGGCGGTGCGGCCGACCTCGGCGACGATCAGCTCGACCTCGTACGGCTTCTCGCCGACCGAGGAGAAGATGGTGCCCAGGGTCTGGGCGTACACGTTGGCCAGGCCGCGGGCGGTGACGTCGGCCCGGTCGTAGGAGTACCCGCGCAGGTCGGCGTAGCGGACGCCGCCGATGCGCAGGTTCTCGAACTCGTTGTAGCGGCCGACCGCCGCGAAGGCGATCTTGTCGTAGATCTCGGAGACCTTGTGGAGCGCCCGGGAGGTGTTCTCGGCGACGAAGACGATGCCGTCGGTGTAGGTGAGCACGACCACGCTGCGGCCGCGAGCGATGCCCTTGCGGGCGTACTCCGCGCGGTCCGCCATGGCCTGCTGGGGCGAGACGTAGAACGGTGTCGACACCGGCGGTCGTCCCTTTCCTGTGAGGTGATGGCTAGATCAGCGGGGCCTGCGGGCCGTTGGGCCGGGTCAGGCGCTCGTCGGTGATGGCGACCGCGATCGCCGCGACCTCCGCGTTGTCGAGCCGGCGGAAGCCGTCCGCGGTGATCAGCGAGACGATCGGGAAGATCTTGCGGGCGAGGTCCGGGCCGCCGGTGGCGGAGTCGTCGTCGGCCGCGTCGTAGAGCGCCTGGACGACCAGGGTGGCGGCCTGCTCGGCCGTCAGGTCGTCGCGGTAGAGCTTCTTGAGCGAGCCGCGGGCGAAGACCGAACCCGAGCCGGTGGCGGTGAAGCCGTGCTCCTCGGAGCGCCCGCCGGTGACGTCGTAGTTGAAGATCCGGCCGCGGCCGAGGTCGAGGTCGTAACCGGCGAAGATCGGCACCACCGCGAGGCCCTGCATCGCCATGCCGAGGTTGCCCCGGATCATGGTGGTGAGCCGGTTGGCCTTGCCCTCCAGGGAGAGCACCGCGCCCTCGATCTTCTCGTAGTGCTCCAGTTCCAGCTGGAACAGCCGGACCATCTCGACCGCGAGGCCGGCGGTGCCGGCGATGCCGACGGCGCTGTACTCGTCCGCCGGGAAGACCTTCTCGATGTCACGCTGGGCGATGACGTTGCCCATGGTCGCGCGGCGGTCACCGGCGATCACCACGCCGCCGTCGAAGACCGCGGCCACGATCGTGGTCCCGTGCGGGGCCTCGACCACGGAGCCTTCGGGGAGCCCGCGGTGGCCGGGCAGCAGCTCCGGCCGGTGCTCGGCGAGGAAGTCCAGGAACGAGGAGGACCCCGGGGTCAGGAAGGCAGCCGGTAGACGCCCGGTGCCACGAGTGTTGGCTTCCACACGATTCCTTCCAGGTAGCTTGAAGCGCGCATTGCCCGCACCCTACCCGCCGACGATCATCGTCCAACGCGTGGAGGGGCCGGTGCCGGGACGGCCGGGCGGACGGCGCCGCCCGACCGTCCCGGACGGTCACGACCGTGAATTCCCGATGACCGGGTACGGGCTATTGCCCGCCCTTCTGCACGAATCCCCGGACGAAATCCTCGGCGTTCGACTCGAGCACTTCGTCGATTTCGTCGAGCACCGCGTCGACGTCGTCGCTCAACTTTTCCTGGCGTTCCTTGAGGTCGTCGGAATTCTGGGTTTCCGCGACCTGCTCCTCGACCTCCTCGGAGGAGCGGTTTGCCCGCTGCTGGCCGCCGCCGGTGTCCTTGCTCGCCATTTCCCTCACCCCGCTCGAATCGTCTGGCACGGTTTGGTCGGTCGGTCGTTGCCGGTTGGCACCGACCCTATACACAAGGTGCGACTGCCGCTCCCGGTTTGCCGGTGGTGCTCCCTGTCCAACACCCGCTGCCACCCCGGATGATTCCCATTCGGCGGACGTTCACCCGTGGTGATCGAAAAGTTACCCGCCGGAGAGGACGCGCAGCAGGTCCTCCGCCGTGCGGCAGCGGTCCAGCAGCTCCTTGACGTGGTTGCGGGTGCCGCGCAGCGGCTCCAGGGTGGGCACCCGCTGGAGCGAGTCCCGGCCCGGCAGGTCGAAGATGACCGAGTCCCAGGAGGCCGCCGCGACGTGCTCCGCGTACTGCTCCAGGCAGCGGCCGCGGAAGTACGCCCGGGTGTCCTCCGGGGGCTTGGAGACGGCCCGTTCGACCTCTTCCTCGGTCAGCAGCCGCTCGAACCTGCCGCGGGCCACCAGGCGGTTGTAGAGGCCCTTCTCGGGCCGCACGTCGCTGTACTGGAGGTCCACCAGGTGCAGCCGCGGGTTGTCCCACTCCAGGGCGTCCCGGCTGCGGTAGCCCTCCAGGATCTCCCGCTTGGCGATCCAGTCCAGTTGCCGGGAGAGCGACATCGGGTCGCGCTCCAGCCGCCCGAGGACGTCCTCCCAGCGGGCCAGAACGTCCAGGGTCTGCTCGTCGGCGTCGGTGCCGAAGCGGTCCTCGACGTACTTGCGGGCCAGTTCGAAGTACTCCAGCTGGAGTTGGACGGCGGTGAGCTTGCGCCCGTTGCGCAGGGTGATCAGGTGCTTGAGCGTCGGGTCGTGGGAGACCCGGTGCAGGGTGCGCACCGGTTGGTCGATCGCGAGGTCGGAGGCGATGAAGGAGTCCTCGATCATCGACAGGACCAGCGAGGTGGTGCCCAGCTTGAGGTAGGTGGAGATCTCGGAGAGGTTGGCGTCCCCGATGATCACGTGCAGCCGGCGGTACTTCTCGGCGTCGGCGTGCGGTTCGTCCCGGGTGTTGATGATCGGGCGCTTGAGGGTGGTCTCCAGGCCGACCTCGACCTCGAAGTAGTCCGCCCGCTGGCTGATCTGGAAGCCGTTCGCCGAGCCGTCCTGGCCGATGCCGACCCGGCCGGCGCCGGTGACCACCTGGCGGGAGACGAAGAACGGGGTGAGGTGGCGGACGATGTCGGCGAACGGTGTCGCCCGCTTCATCAGGTAGTTCTCGTGGGTGCCGTAGGAGGCGCCCTTGTTGTCGGTGTTGTTCTTGTACAGGTGGATGTTCTGCCCGTTGGGCAGTTCCAGCGCCCGCAGCGCGGCGGCCGCCATGATCCGCTCGCCGGCCTTGTCCCAGAGCACGGCGTCGCGCGGGTTGGTCACCTCGGGCGAGCTGTACTCGGGGTGCGCGTGGTCCACGTAGAACCGGGCCCCGTTGGTCAGGATGACGTTGGCGAGGCCGATGTCCTCGTCGGTCAGCTGGCTGGCGTCCGCCACCTCGCGCGCGAGGTCGAAGCCCCGCGCGTCGCGCAGCGGGTTCTCCTCCTCGAAGTCCCAGCGGGCCCGCCGTGCCCGGTGCATCGCCGCCGCGTACGCGTTGACGATCTGGGACGAGGTGAGCATGGCGTTGGCGTTGGGGTGCCCGGGCACGGAGATCCCGTACTCGGTCTCGATGCCCATCACGCGCCGTACGGTCATGCGGCCCTCCTTGCCCGGTGCCCCGCCCCCGGCGGGCGGAACACGCTGACGTACCGCTGAACAACACCGGCGCCGGACATCTGCCCGCGGACGGTGGGTCGAGCCTATTTCCGTGCCGTACGGCGGGCCCCGAGACGCGCCGTCCGGCTGCGGGGCCGCGAGGCGCCACAGCCGGACGGGGTGCGTACAGCTCCGGGGACCGTCGCCGGCCCGGACAACCGCGTGCTTACAGGTACTGCCCCGTGTTGGCGACAGTGTCGATCGAGCGGCCGGACTCGGCGCCCTGCTTGCCGGTGACCAGCGTGCGGATGAAGACGATCCGCTCGCCCTTCTTGCCGGAGATGCGGGCCCAGTCGTCCGGGTTGGTGGTGTTCGGCAGGTCCTCGTTCTCCTTGAACTCGTCCACGCAGGCGGCGAGCAGGTGGGAGACGCGCAGACCGCGCTGACCGTGGTCGAGGAAGTCCTTGATGGCCATCTTCTTCGCCCGGTCGACGATGTTCTGGATCATGGCGCCGGAGTTGAAGTCCTTGAAGTACAGGACCTCCTTGTCACCGTTGGCGTAGGTGACCTCCAGGAAGCGGTTCTCCTCGGTCTCCGAGTACATCCGCTCCACGACCGACTGGATCATCGCCGCCACCGTGGCCCCGACGGAGCTGTCGTGCTCCTTGAGGTCGTCCGGGTGGAACGGCAGCGAGTCCTTGAGGTACTTGGAGAAGATGTCCTTCGCGGCCTCGGCGTCCGGGCGCTCGATCTTGATCTTGACGTCCAGGCGGCCGGGCCGCAGGATCGCCGGGTCGATCATGTCCTCGCGGTTCGAGGCGCCGATGACGATGACGTTCTCCAGGCCCTCCACGCCGTCGATCTCGGCGAGCAGCTGCGGGACGATGGTGTTCTCCACGTCCGAGCTGACACCGGAACCGCGGGTGCGGAACAGGGACTCCATCTCGTCGAAGAAGACGATGACGGGCGTGCCCTCGCTCGCCTTCTCCCGGGCCCGCTGGAAGACCAGCCGGATCTGCCGCTCGGTCTCGCCCACGTACTTGTTGAGCAGCTCCGGGCCCTTGATGTTGAGGAAGTAGCTCTTCCCCTGGGGGCGGCCGGTGACCTCGGCGACCTTCTTGGCCAGCGAGTTGGCGACCGCCTTGGCGATCAGCGTCTTGCCGCAGCCGGGCGGGCCGTAGAGCAGCACGCCCTTGGGCGGACGCAGCTCGTACTCCTTGAAGAGGTCGGCGTGCAGGTACGGCAGCTCGACCGCGTCGCGGATCAGCTCGATCTGGTTGCTCAGGCCGCCGATCTGGCGGTAGTCGATGTCCGGGACCTCTTCGAGGACCAGCTCCTCGACCTCGGACTTCGGCACCACCTCGTACACGTAGCCGGAGCGGGGCTCCAGCAGCAGTGCGTCCCCCGCCCGGACGGTGATGTCCCGCAGCGGTTCGGCGAGGCGCACCACCCGCTCCTCGTCGGTGTGGCCGATGACCAGGGCGCGCTCGCCGTCCTCGAGGACCTCCTTGAGGGTGACGATCTCGCCGATGCGCTCGAAGGCCATCGCGTCCACGATGTTGAGGGCCTCGTTGAGCATCACTTCCTGGCCGCGCCGCAGTTCGTCGAGGGCGACGTTCGGGCTGACGTTGACGCGGAGCTTGCGACCGCCGGTGAAGATGTCGGCGGTACCGTCCTCGTTCGCCTCGAGGAAGGTGCCGAAACCGGCCGGGGGCTGTGCCAGCCGGTCCACTTCCTCCTTGAGGGCCACGATCTGGTCGCGGGCCTCGCGCAGGGTGGAGGCGAGTCGTTCGTTCTGGGCGGTCACGCCGGCCAGGTTGGTCTGGAGCTCGACGATCCGCTCTTCGAGGATTCTCGAATTGCGCGGCGAGTCGGCGAGCTTGCGGCGCAGTACGGCGATTTCCTGCTCAAGGTACGAGACCTGAGCGGCCTCGTCGGAACCACGAGCGGGCCTGCCGGTGCTGCGGTTGTAGTCGTCATCGTGGGCTGCCACGGTCCTCACCTCCTCCGGGGAGCTGGACGCTTCCAGACCCTACCTGGGACCAGGGGTCCGTAAACCCCTAGATCAAGAAAGATGGAACGGGCGTGTCCGATCTTCGCCCCAGCGTGCTTCCCCTCTGCTAAGGGGATACCCACCGCGCACCACCCAAAGCGGGCCAGATGTATCGTCGGGCGAAGTGATATCCGATCGCGACCGCGGTAGTGGGTCCGATCGTTGTACGAATGGCGGGATTGCCCCCGGAATAGGGGCGACCCGGGACAGAAACGGCAGGGGACCATGTCGGTGACCGAGCAGAACGCGGCAGCGGCCGACGAGCTGGAGGTGTGGATCGACCAGGATCTGTGCACCGGCGACGGCATCTGCGTCCAGTACGCACCGGAGGTCTTCGAGCTGGACATCGACGGACTCGCGTACGTGAAGGGCGAGGACGACGAACTGCGCCAGCAGCCCGGGGAGACCGCCCCGGTGCCGCTGACGCTCCTTCAGGACGTGGTGGACTCGGCGAAGGAGTGCCCCGGCGACTGCATCCACGTGCGCCGGGTCGCCGACCGGGTCGAGGTCTACGGGCCCGACGCCGAATAGGGTTTCGGGCCGCGCGGAGGGTTCAGGTCGCGCTGACCGGGGCGGCGGTCTGGGAGCGTTCCCAGCCGCCGCCCCGGTGCGTCCAGGTGAGGTCGAGTGAGAGGTCGGGGCGGAAGCGCGGCACCTCGTCGCTCGAATACCCCTGCGCGCGGCCGGTGATGGCGCCGTCGGAGCGCACCGTGAGCCGGCTCAGGGTGAGGTTCTCCCGGTCGGTCAGCAGGGTGGCGACCACCACCGGGCGCTGGTCCGGGCCGAAGCCGAGCAGGTAGACGGAGTCCGGCGGGGTGCCGGTGTCGGTGCCGCACTGCGCGGCGACGACCGTACCGGGACGGCCGTCGCCCAGTTCGGCGGGCACGCTGAGCACCGTCCTGACCGGGAACGGGCCGCAGTCCATGGGCAGTTGGGCCTTGGCCGGATCGGGGGCCGCGCCGGCCGCGAGCGCCTTGGGGGCGCCGCCGCGGGCGGGCAGCGGGGTGCCGGTCGCCGGGGAGGCGGCGAGTGCGGCGGCCACCACCGCGCCGCAGCCGGCCAGGGCGAGGGCCCAGTGCCAGGGTGCGGTCCGCGCGTGACCGGGCCGGGTGCGGCCCTGCGGTGTCTGCTGTCCGGCCGTCGCCGTCGTCCCGACCGCGGTCTCCACCCGGCGTCCCCTCCAGAGCTCCAGGAGCGTGTGAGCGAGCATCGTCCCACACGGAGCCTGCGGGCCGGCGGCCGGGGAGCCGAAGGGCGCGCCGGTGCCGAAAGCGACGAGCGACAAGCGAGGAACGAGCGCCGGAGCGAGGACCGTCGGCGCCGGGTCAGAGCGCCCGGAGGCGAGCCGGCCAAAAAACGAAGGGGTGGCGCGAGCGCGATGCTCGCACCACCCCTGCTGTTCCGGCCGGGCTCAGCCCAGGTCGGGCTGCTCGGAGTCGGTGTCGCGGGCCGCCTTGCGGGCCGCGGCGCGCTCCTGGAGGGACGGCTCGGGCGCCCCGTTGTCGTAGTCCTCGCCGTAGGCGCCCTTGGCCGGGCGGCGGCGGCGCAGCGGCGGCTCGACGCCGTCCGCCAGGCGGCGGGCGGTGAGCAGGAAGCCGGTGTGGCCGATCATCCGGTGGTCCGGGCGGACGGCCAGGCCCTCCAGGTGCCAGGTGCGGACCATGGTCTCCCAGGCCTGCGGCTCGGTGAAGGTGCCGTGGTCGCGCAGCGCCTCGACGGTCTTGGACATCTGCGTCGTGGTGGCCACGTAGCAGCAGATGAGACCGCCGGGGACGAGCGCCCGGGAGGCGACGTCCAGGCACTCCCAGGGGGCCAGCATGTCGAGGATGACGCGGTCGACGTCGGTCTCGACCAGGTTGTCCTGGAGGTCGCCGACGGTCAGCTTCCACGCCGGGTGCGGGCCGCCGAAGTAGCGCTCCACGTTGCCCTGGGCGATGTCCGCGAAGTCCTGGCGGCGCTCGTAGGAGGCCAGCAGGCCCTGCTCGCCGACGGCGCGCAGCAGGTACGTGCTGAGCGCGCCCGAGCCGACACCCGCCTCGATCACCCGGGCACCGGCGAAGATGTCGGCCATCGCCAGGATCTGCCCCGCGTCCTTGGGGTAGATCACGGCGGCGCCGCGGGGCATGGACAGGACGTAGTCGGGGAGCAGGGGGCGCAGCGCGAGGTACGGGACGTTCCCCGTGGTGCGCACGACCGTGCCTTCAGGAGCGCCGATCAGCTCGTCGTGCGGGAACGCACCCTTGTGGGTGTGGAACTGGTTCCCGGCCTGGAGCGTGAACGTGTAGTGGCGACCCTTGGGGTCGGTCAGCTGGACCTGGTCCCCGACCTGGAAGGGCCCGCGTCGGCGGGCGGCACCGGTCGGTTCGGACATGCGGCCAATCCTAAGGGAAGCGGGGCGTCCCGCCTCACCAGGCCCTGCTCAGCGGCCGGAGACCGCCGCCGTGAGGCGCTGTTCGATGTCGCTGAGCGCGGCCACGCCGTAGACCCGGCCGTCCGCCTCGACCACCAGGTACTCCCCCGCCGGGGTGGCCTGGACGGCCCGCAGCAGGTCCTCGCCGCCGAGGTCGGCGTCCAGTCGCAGCCCGGGTTCGAGGTCGCGGGCGAGCGGGCCGACGGCCACCCAGGGGCGGCGGTGCTCCGGTACGGCCCGTACCGCGGACTCCCGGACGATGGCGATCGGCTCGCCCCGGCCGTCCACCACCACGACCGCGCCGGCCTGGGCCTCGCGGGCCCGGCGCATCGCCTCGCCGAGCGGGGTGTCGGCGGTGACCTCGACGGTGCGGCGGGCGAGGTCGCGCAGCCGCAGGGCGGGCAGCGCCTCCTTGAGCCGGGCGTTGCGCAGGCTCCCGGTGGCGCCGTTCCAGATGATCGCGGCCAGCACGGCGGCCAGCACCGCGTCCACCAGGGTGTCGGTGGTGGTGCGCTCGGCGCCGCGGGAGGCGCTGACCAGCGGCAGGCCGAACAGCACCACGACGGCCAGGCCCCGGCCGATCCAGGCGGCCGCCACGGTGCCGGTCATCGCCCTGCCGGTGATCGCCCAGACCACCGCGCGCAGCATCCGGCCGCCGTCCAGCGGCAGGCCGGGCAGCAGGTTGAAGGCGGCGACCACCAGGTTGGAGACCATCAGGCCGGTCAGCAGCACCCCGGGCACGCTGGACAGTTCGACGGCGCGCAGCGCGAGGTAGAAGACCCCGCCGAGCACCAGCGACAGCAGCGGGCCGACGAAGGCCAGCCAGAACTCGCGCCAGGGGCTCCCGGCCTCGTTCTCGATCTCGGAGACGCCGCCGAAGAACTGCAGCTGGATCCGCCGCACCCCGAGCCGGTAGCGCAGCGCGACCAGGGTGTGGGCGAGTTCGTGCACCAGGACGGAGGCGTAGAAGGCGACCGCGAAGAAGAACGCGAGCAGGTAGCGCTCACCGCTGCCGAGTTCGGGCAGCACGTCGCCGAGCTGCCCGCCGAACACCCAGGTGATCAGCGCGGCGATGACGAACCAGGACGGGGTGACGTAGATGGGCACGCCGAAGGGCCGCCCCATCAGGAGGCCGCCGCCGTGCTCCGGCGGGCGCCCCTCGGGGCGTCCGCCGTCCTGCGGTGGCTGGTCGGAGGTCTGCTGCCCCCTGGTGTCGCTCACCGTGATCCCTTCGGTCGTCCGCCGTCGTGCCCCGGTGCGCCCACGCTACGTGATCGCGGCCACCCGGCGGCGCGCGCCCCTCTGCCAGGCTTCATACCCACTGGACCGGCCCCGGACCGGACCGGCCCCGGGCCGACTGCCGGGAAGGGACAGCGCGGCAGCCCGGTGGCAGCGGGATGACAGCAAAGGGCAATAGGGTCGTAGCCATGCAGCAGACCGACACCAGCAGCGCCGCCGGGGCTCCGGCGCGCCCGGCGGCGCCCCCGACCGGGCTGTCCCCGTCCCGTGCGGGGGACTTCCTCACCTGTCCCCTGCTGTACCGGCTGCGGGTGATCGACCGGCTGCCCGAGCCGCCGAGCCCGGCGGCGACCCGGGGCACGCTGGTGCACGCGGTGCTGGAGCGGCTGTTCGACAGCCCGGCGGCCGAGCGGACGCCGGAGCGGGCGCTGGGCCTGCTGCGCCCGCAGTGGGAGCGGCTGCTGGGCGAGCGCCCGGAGCTGGGCTCGCTGTTCCCGGACGACCCGGACGGCGCGGCGCTGACCGGCTGGCTGGCGGACGCCGAGAAGCTGGTCGGCCAGTGGTTCCGGCTGGAGGACCCGACCCGGCTGCACCCGGTGGAGCGCGAGCTGTACGTGGAGACGGCCCTGGAGTCGGGGCTGCTGCTGCGCGGCTACATCGACCGGGTGGACGTCGCCCCCACCGGTGAGGTCCGGCTGGTGGACTACAAGACCGGCCGGGCGCCCTCGCGGGACTTCGAGGGCAAGGCGATGTTCCAGATGAAGTTCTACGCACTGGTGGTGTGGCGCTGGAAGGGCGTGATCCCCAAGCGCCTCCAGCTGGTCTACCTGGGCGGCGGCGGGGACGTGGTCAGCTACGACCCGGACGAGGCCGACCTGCTCGCGGTGGAGCGCAAGCTGCAGGCCCTGTGGGAGCGGATCGCGCAGGCGGTGGCCACCGGGGACTTCCCGGCCACCCGCAACCGGCTCTGCGACTGGTGCGACCACCGGGCCAGCTGCCCGGAGTTCGGCGGCACCCCGCCGCCGTACCCGCTGCCGGTGCCGCCGGCCCGCACCGCGGACGGGCCGGCCCGTACGTCGGACGAGAGCGATCCCACGGGGGATCCGATGAGCAAGGAGTCCTAGTGACGATCCGAGTGCTGCTGGTCGACGACCAGCCGCTGCTGCGCACCGGTTTCCGGATGATCCTGGAGGCCGAATCGGACCTCGTGGTGGTCGGCGAGGCCGGTGACGGTCAGCAGGCGCTGGACCAGGTCCGGGCGCTGCAGCCCGACGTGGTGCTGATGGACATCCGGATGCCGCGGATGGACGGCGTCGAGGCGACCCGCCGGATCGCCGGCCCGGGTCGGGACGGCCCGGCCAAGGTGCTGGTGCTGACCACCTTCGACCTGGACGAGTACGTGGTGGAGGCGCTGCGCGCCGGCGCCAGCGGCTTCCTGCTCAAGGACGTCCCGGCGGAGGAGCTGGTGCAGGCGATCCGGGTGGTCGCGGACGGCGCGGCGATGCTGGCCCCGAGCATCACCCGCCGGCTGCTGGACATGTACGCCACCAAGCTGCCCTCGGGCGAGGAGGCGCCGCCGCAGGCGCTGAGCGCGCTGACCGAGCGGGAGTTGGAGGTGTTGAAGCTGGTGGCGCGCGGGCTGTCGAACGCGGAGATCGCGGCCGAGCTGTTCGTCAGCGAGACGACCGTGAAGACCCACGTCGGCCATGTGCTGACCAAGCTCCAGCTGCGCGACCGGGTGCAGGCGGCGGTGTACGCCTACGAGAGCGGTCTGGTGCGGCCGGGCGCGCTGTAGCCCGGGAACACGACGGCGGCCCGCCCGCTCCGCCCCGGGACACCGGGGGGAGCGGGCGGGCCGCCGTGCGTCGCGCGCTACTTGCCGCTGCGGCTGATCTCCCAGAAGCGGAAGAAGCCGGTGGTGTCGACGGTGGACTCGACGCCGGTGATGTTGGCACGGGCCGCGTAGAAGGCCTTGTTCTGGTACAGCGGGATCAGCGGCACGCTCTCCGCGACGATCTGCTGGATCTGCGCGTAGGAGGCCGAGGCGGCGCTGCGGTCGGCCTGCTTGAGGCCGTCCGGGATCAGCTTCTGGCTGATCTTCGGGTCGTCCCAGCCGGTGTGGTAGGTGCCGCCGTCGACCAGCAGCGGGGCGATGTAGTTGTCGGGGTCCGGGTAGTCGGCGAACCAACCGACGATGTACGCCTGGTACTTGCCCTCGTTCCAGCCCTTCTTGAAGGCTTCCCAGTCGGGCTCCTGCTGGACCGTCACCTGGAACAGGCCGCCGGTCTCCAGCTGCTTCTTCAAGGTGTCGGCCTCGCCGTTGCCGGCCCGCGAGCGGGACCAGGTGAGGGTGAGCTTGACCGGGGTCTGGACCTTGTTGTCGACCAGGGCCTTCTTGGCCTTGGCGACGTCCTGGTCGCCCCAGCGGTCGAAGAAGGCGGTGGTGTGGCCGGTGACGCCGGCCGGGACCATCGCGTACAGCGGCTGGACGGTGCGGGCGAAGACGTCGCGGGCGAGCGCCTTGCGGTCGAGCAGCGCGGCGGCGGCCTGGCGGACGCCGACGTTGCTCATCACCGGGTCCTTGGTGTTGAAGACCAGCGAGCGGGTGTCGTTGCTGTCGCCCTCGACGACCTGGAGGTCGGTCTTGCCGCCCTGCTGGTCGGAGCGGATCTGGGCGGCGGTGTTGGGCTCCAGGCTGTTGTCGGTGACGTCGACGTCGCCCTTGTCCAGCGCGGCCTTGAGGTCGGCGGGCTTGTCGAAGTACCGGACGGTGAACTTGTTGTTCCGCAGCTTGGCGTCGCCGCTGTACTTGTCGTTGGGGACCAGGACGACCTTGCCCAGCTGCTTGCCGTCGGCCATGCCCTCGACCGAGTCCACGCGGTAGGGGCCGGAGCCGACCTGCTTGTCGTTGGGCAGCGCCTTGTCGGCCGGGTAGACCTGGTGGTCGACGATGGCGCCGGCCGGGGAGGCCAGCTTGGCCGGCAGGGTGGCGTCGGGGGCGGCCAGGTGGAAGACCACCTCGTTGGCGCCCTTGGCCTCCACGCTCTTGATCGAGGAGAGCAGGCCGGCCGGGCCGTTCGGGTCGTTGATCTTCTTGGTCCGCTGGATCGAGAACACCACGTCCTCGGCGGTCAGCGGGTGGCCGTTGGAGAACTTCAACCCGGGCCGCAGGGTGCAGTGGTACTCGGTGGCCTCGCCGCCGGAGAAGTCGCAGGACTGCGCGGCGTCCGGGGAGGGCGTGCTGGCCGCGGCCGGGAAGGTGAGCAGCGACTGGAAGGCGTTGCGCAGCACCAGCCAGGAGCCGGAGTCGTAGACCACCGCGGGGTCCAGGGTGCCGGTCAGCTGGACGGTCCCCATGGTGATCGCCTTGCCGCCGCTGTCCCCCTTGACGGCGTCGGTGACCGATCCGCAACCGGCCACCGTCACGGCGACCAGACCGGCGCAGCCGAGTGCTGCCAGGCGTTCAGCTGAAGTCTTCACGGGAGCGTCCTTCGGGGGTGTCGCGAACCCGAGTAGCGTGCCATATCGAACACGCACGACCGATACCCGTGCAGATGACGTTTGGGACACGGTCGTTGAGGGCATCACGGCGCGCCCGACGAGTTGTCAGCCATTGCCCGTTTTCTCCCCCGGAGATCCCCGGCCGGGGCGCTTACCGGCGAGTAGACCCTGACCGCAATGAGATGACAATCACACCCGCGAAGCGACCAGCGACCGCAGCAGTTCGAGATCGACCTGCTCCAGCGACGGCACCACCAGCCGCCCGGGAGCCGCCTCGATCGGCGCCACCGAGGGCACCGCGATCACCGGGCAGCCCGCCGCCTCGCCCGCCCGCACCCCGGTCGGGGTGTCCTCGACGACCACGCAGCGGGCCGGCTCCGCGCCCAGCCGGCGGGCCGCCTCCAGGTACGGGTCGGGGAACGGCTTGGTGCGCGGCAGCTCGTCCCCGCCGATGGTGAAGGCGAACCGCTCGGCGCCCAGCGAGCGCAGCACGATGTCGATCACGTGCCGGTGCGAGGCGGACACCAGCGCGGCCGGAACGCCGTGCGCGGCAAGGGTGTTGAGCAGCCGCTCGGCCCCCGGCATCAGCGGCACCCCGCCGGCCAGCAGGTCGACGAAGCGCTGGTTGACCAGCGCCCCCAGGTCGGCCGGGGCGATGTCCACACCGGTGCGGGCGACCAGGTACTCCATCACCCGGGTCATCGGCCCGCCCACGACGTGCGCCCGGTCCTGCTCGTCCAGCCGGTGGCCCAGCTCGGCGAAGAGCGTCACCTCGGCCTGCCACCAGAAGTCCTCGGTGTCCACCAGCGTGCCGTCCATGTCCAGCAGCACCGCCTGGAGGCCGGGCTCGCGCCCGAGGTCGAGCGCCGGGGCGGCGGTGGAGCTGGTCGTCATGGCAAGTCCTTCCGGCTGCGCCCAGGACGGTCCCGGGGATGACACGGGCCGGCCCGCTGGTCAGCGGACCGGCCCGTTCAGGATCATCCAGGATACGCCCGCTTCGCCCGGAAAGAGCGAACGGAGAGGGACGTACGGATTACCGCGCGTTGAAGTACTTCGCCTCGGGGTGGTGGATCACGATCGCGTCGGTGGACTGCTCCGGGTGCAGCTGGAACTCCTCGGAGAGCACCACGCCGATCCGCTCCGGCTTGAGCAGCTCGGCGATCTTGGCGCGGTCCTCCAGCTCGGGGCAGGCCCCGTAGCCGAGCGAGAAGCGGGCACCCCGGTACTTGAGCGCGAACATGTCCTTGACGTCCTGCGGGTCCTCGCCGGAGAAGCCCAGCTCGAAGCGGACCCGGGCGTGCCAGAACTCCGCCAGCGCCTCGGCCAGCTGCACCGAGAGGCCGTGCAGCTCCAGGTAGTCGCGGTAGGAGTTCCCGGCGAACAGCTCGTTGGCCGCCTCCGAGATCCGGTTGCCCATGGTGACCACCTGGAGGCCGACCACGTCCCGCTCGCCGGACTCCTCCGGGCGGAAGAAGTCCGCCAGGCAGAGCCGGCGGCCGCGCCGCTGGCGGGGGAAGGTGAAGCGGGTCCGCTCGGTGCCGTCCTCGTGGAAGACGATCAGGTCGTCGCCCTTGGAGTTGGCCGGGTAGTAGCCGTAGACCACGGCCGCCTCCAGCCAGCCCTCGGTCTGCAGCCGGTCCAGCCAGCCCCGCAGCCGGGGCCGGCCCTCGGTCTCCACCAGCTCCTCGTAGGACGGGCCGTCGCCGTTGCGCGCGGCCTTGAGGCCCCACTGGCCCTTGAACAGCGCGTCCTCGTCCAGCCAGGAGGCGTAGTCGGCGAAGGGGATGCCCTTGACGATCCGGTCGCCCCAGAACGGCGGGGCGGGCAGCGCGTTGTCCAGCGCGACGTCGGAGCGGATCTGGCCGAGGTTGACCTCGGGCTCCGGCTCCGCCACCTCGACCCTGGCGTGCCGGCGCTGCTTGAGCTCCGGCAGGGTCGCGCCGGGCACGCCGCGCTTGACCGCGATCAGCGCGTCCATCAGCCGCAGGCCCTCGAAGGCGTCCCGGGCGTAGCGGACCTCGCCCTCGTAGATCTCGTGCAGGTCCTGCTCCACGTAGGCCCGGGTCAGGGCGGCGCCGCCGAGGATCACCGGGAAGCTCGCGGCCAGCTTGCGCTGGTTCAGCTCCTCCAGGTTCTCCTTCATGATCACGGTGGACTTCACCAGCAGCCCGGACATCCCGATCACGTCCGCCCGGTGCTCCTGCGCGGCGTCCAGGATCGCCGAAACCGGCTGCTTGATGCCCAGGTTGACCACGTTGTAGCCGTTGTTGGACAGGATGATGTCGACCAGGTTCTTGCCGATGTCGTGGACGTCGCCCTTGACGGTGGCCAGCACGATGGTGCCCTTGCCCTCGTCGTCGGACTTCTCCATGTGCGGCTCCAGGTGGGCCACCGCGGTCTTCATCACCTCGGCGGACTGGAGCACGAACGGCAGCTGCATCTGGCCGGAGCCGAACAGCTCGCCGACCACCTTCATGCCGGCCAGCAGCGTGCTGTTGACGATGTCCAGCGCCGGACGCTCCGTCAGCGCCTCGTCCAGATCGGCCTCCAGGCCGTTGCGCTCGCCGTCGATGATCCGGCGCTGCAGCCGCTCCTCCAGCGGGAGGGCGGCCAGTTCCTCGGCCTTGGAGGCCCTGACCGACGCCGAGGAGACGCCCTCGAAGAGCTGGAGCAGCTTCTGCAGCGGGTCGTAGCCCTCGCTGCGGCGGTCGTAGACCAGGTCGAGCGCGACCTCGCGCTGGTCCTCGGGGATCCGGGCCATCGGCAGGATCTTGGAGGCGTGCACGATCGCCGAGTCCAGTCCGGCCTCGACGCACTCGTTCAGGAAGACCGAGTTGATCACCACGCGGGCGGCCGGGCTGAGGCCGAAGGAGATGTTGGACAGGCCCAGGGTGGTCTGCACGTCCGGGTGGCGGCGCTTGAGCTCGCGGATCGCCTCGATGGTCTCGATGCCGTCCCGGCGGGACTCCTCCTGACCGGTGCCCAGGGTGAAGGCCAGGCAGTCGACCAGGATCGAGCCCTCGTCGATGCCGTACTCGGTGGTGAGCTGCGCGATCAGCCGCTCGGCGATGGCGACCTTGGTCTCGGCGGTGCGGGCCTGGCCCTGCTCGTCGATGGTCAGCGCGATCAGGCCGGCGCCGTGCTCGCGGGCCAGCGAAGCGATCCGGCCGAACCGGGTGTCCGGGCCGTCGCCGTCTTCGTAGTTGACCGAGTTGAGCAGCGCGCGGCCGCCGAGCGCCTCCAGACCGGCCCGCAGCACGTCCGGCTCGGTGGAGTCCAGCACGATCGGCAGGGTCGACGCGGTGGCCAGCCGGCCGGCGATCTCCTTCATGTCGGCGACGCCGTCGCGGCCGACGTAGTCGACGCACAGGTCCAGCAGGTGGGAGCCGTCCCGGATCTGGTCCCGGGCGATCTCCACGCAGGCCTGCCAGTCGCCCGCCAGCATCGACTCGCGGAACTTCTTCGAGCCGTTGGCGTTGGTGCGCTCACCGATCGCCAGGTACGAGGTGTCCTGGCGGAACGGCACCGCCTGGTACAGCGAGGAGGCCGAGGGCTCGGGCTGCGGCTCGCGGCGCACGACCGGACGGCCCTGGACCTTCTCCACCACCTGGCGCAGGTGCTCGGGGGTGGTGCCGCAGCAGCCGCCGACCAGCGAGAGGCCGTACTCCCGGGTGAACACGTCGTGGGCGTCGGCCAGTTCGGCCGGGGAGAGCGGGTAGTGGGCGCCGTCCTTGCCGAGCACCGGCAGGCCCGCGTTCGGCATGCAGGACAGGCCGATCCTCGCGTTCTTGGCCAGGTAGCGCAGGTGCTCGCTCATCTCGGCCGGGCCGGTGGCGCAGTTGAGGCCGATGTAGTCGACGCCGAGCGGCTCCAGCGCGGTGAGCGCGGCACCGATCTCGGAGCCGAGCAGCATGGTGCCGGTGGTCTCCACCGTCACCTGCACCAGCACCGGGAGGTCCAGTCCGGCCTCGGCCAGGGCGCGCTTGGAGCCGAGGATCGCGGCCTTGGTCTGCAGCAGGTCCTGGCTGGTCTCCACCAGCAGCGCGTCGGCGCCGCCGGCGATCAGACCGGCCGCGTTCTTCTGGAAGCCGTCCCGCAGCGTCTCGTACGGGGCGTGGCCGAGGGTCGGCAGCTTGGTGCCGGGGCCGATCGAGCCGAGCACCCAGCGGGTGCGGCCGTCGGCGGCGTGGGCGTCGGCCACCTCGCGGGCGATCCGGGCGCCGGCCTCGGACAGCTCGAAGATGCGCTCGGCGATCTCGTACTCGCCCAGGGCGGAGAAGTTGGCGCCGAAGGTGTTGGTCTCCACGCAGTCCACGCCCACCGCGAAGTAGGCCTCGTGGACGGAGCGGACGATGTCCGGCCGGGTGACGTTGAGGACCTCGTTGCAGCCCTCCAGGTTCTGGAAGTCCTCCAGCGTCGGGTCCTGGGCCTGGAGCATGGTGCCCATCGCACCGTCGGCCACCACCACCCGGGTGGCGAGCGCTTCACGCAACGCGTTCGCGCGGCTCTGCTGAGTGATGGACGGGTTGGCTGCAGTGGCCATGGGGCGTCTCCCTGGTGCGACGGCTGTCGGCTTTGCGAGCCCGCTTGCTCGGGCCCGCACGTGGCCAGGGTATCCGGCCCACGGCCCGGCCTGCGGGTGCATTCCGTATCCTGAGCGCTCGACCGCGAGGGGAGAGCGATCGTATGACCCGGTTCGGGACCGTTGCGCGGCGGATCGGGCGTGCCCTGGGGGCCCCGCTGCGCCGCTGGAGAGGCCTGCCGTGGTGGGGCCGCGCCCTGGTGGCGCTGGGGCTGGCGGCGGCCGTGCCGGTCGCCGCGCTGGGCTCGCTGTTCATCGCGATCCGGCTGCACTACTCGGGTGAACCGGCCGCCGAGGCCCGCAGCCGCGGCCGGGACGCCGTCTGGCTCGGCCACGCCTGGGTGGACGGCCGCAAGACCGACGCCGACGTCGCCGCGCTGGCCCGGCAGCTGGCCGGCACCGGCGTGCGCGACCTGTACGTCCACACCGGGCCGCTGGAGCACGACGGCTCGCTGCCGCCCGCCGTCCACCCGAAGGCCCGCTGGTTCACCGAGGCCGCCCACCGGGCACTGCCGGGGGTGCGGCTGCAGGGCTGGCTGGGGGACGAGGTCAAGCCCGAGCGGGACGCGCTGGACCTCGACGACGCGCCCACCCGGGAGCGGGTCGCCGCCTCCACGGTCCAGGTGCTGGACCAGGGCTTCGACGGGGTGCACTTCGACATGGAGCCGATCCGCCCCGGCTCGGCCGGCTGGCTCGCCCTGCTCGACCTGGTCCACCCGGTGACGGCCGCCCGCGGCGCGAAGCTGTCGGTGGCGGCCCCGCAGATCGACCCCGTCCCCGGCCTGCACACGGCCGGCATCCTGCTCACCGACCACGGCAAGTGGTGGGACCAGGCGTACTTCCGGGAGACCGCCCGCCGGGTCGACCAGATCGCGGTGATGACCTACGACACCTCGATGCCGACCGAGCCGCTGTACGGCGGCTACGTCGCCCGGCAGACCGAGCTGGCCCTGGCGGCCACCCCGCCGCAGGTCGACCTCCTGATCGGCCTGCCGTTCTTCTGGGACGACAAGTGGGGCCACTGGGGCGACGCGGAGACCGTCCCGGCGGCCGTCCGGGGCGTCCGCCTCGGCCTGGGCCGGGAGGACCCGCGGCGGGCCAACTTCGGGGTCGCGCTGTACGTGGACTTCGCCGCGACGCCGGAGAACTGGGCGGCGTACCGGCGCGGCTGGGTGGACCCCTCCTAGGCTCCGCCCTGCTCGGGCCGACTCGGGCCGACTCAGGCCGCCATCCGGTGGGCCAGGGCGCCCAGGTAGCGGTGCACGGTGGCGTCCTCGCCGGAGAGGTAGTGCGCGACGGCCCGGTACAGCGGCTTGCGGACCTCGCCGTGCTCGGTGACAGTCAGCGAGCAGCCGGGCCCGGCCGGGGTGAGCCGGTACGTCCAGGTGCCGCCGTAGGGCAGGTCCGGGTCGGCGATGCCGGTCACCAGGCGGTGCGGGGCCTCGCTGGCCACCACCTCGTAGGTGGTGTGCCCGTGCCGGTCGTACTCGCGCCAGCGCGGGCGCCCGCCGGCCCCGGCGGGCAGCCGTTCGACGTGGGTGAGGCCCGGACGCCAGGCCGGGTAGAGGTCGATGTCGGTCAGCACCTCCCAGACCGCGCCGGGCGACTGGGCGAGTTCCAGCCCGCCCTCGGTCACGTGCTCCACCGGCAGCCGGCGCCCGGCCCGGTCCACCGCCAGCAGCGCGGTCCCGGCGAGCGCCGCCGCGCCCGCACCCGCGCCGATCCACAGCCATCGGTTCATCGGTCGGCCCCTTCCGCCCGCCCCGCCCCCATCATCGCGCCGCGGCGCCCGGCCCGCTCCCCGTGGCGCAGCGTCGCCGGTCAGGCACCGTGCGTCCGCTCCGGGCCGCCTGACGCCGCGTCAGCCGCCGAGGGCCGGATATCCGCTGGATCGGGGCGGTCCGCTCCCCCAGACTGTCCCGGTGCCCGGCCGCCATGCGCATCAAAGCCCGTAGGCTGGGCAGGTAGGGACCGTGGAGCGAGCCGTTCCACGGGAGACGAGAGGTTCGACAGGCGGCAGCCGGCCCGTCGTTGCCCCGGCAGGCCAGCCGGGGCGGTGCCGGTCCGACCGCCGACCGGAGGGAGACGCTGGGTGATCGAGCTGGAAGATGTTCCCGAGTTGATCGACCCGGTGATGGTCTGCGCCTTCGAGGGGTGGAACGACGCGGGCGACGCCGCCTCCGCGGCCCTGGCCCACCTGGACGAGACCTGGGGCGGCAAGGTGATCGCCGCCCTGGACGCCGAGGACTACTACGACTTCCAGGTCAACCGTCCGACGGTCTGGCTGGACGGTGGTGTCCGCCGGATCACCTGGCCGACCACCCGGCTGTCGGTGGTCCGGGTGACCGAGCCGGTGACCAGGGACGTGGTGCTGGTCCGCGGGATCGAGCCCAGCATGCGCTGGCGCTCGTTCTGCAACGAGCTGCTGGGCTTCGCGCACGAGCTGGGCGTCGAACTGGTGGTGATCCTGGGCGCGCTGCTCGGCGACACCCCGCACAGCCGGCCGGTGCCGGTCAGCGGGGTCACCTCCGACCCGGACCTGGCCCGCCGGCTGGACCTGGAGGAGAGCCGCTACGAGGGCCCGACCGGGATCGTCGGGGTGCTCCAGGAGGCGTGCACCCACGCCGGGGTGCCGGCCGTGACGCTGTGGGCCGCGGTGCCGCACTACGTGGCGCAGCCGCCCAACCCCAAGGCCACGCTGGCGCTGCTCAACAAGCTGGAGGACCTGCTGGACCTGCGCATCCCGCCGGGCGAGCTGGGCGAGGACGCCCGGGCCTGGCAGCTGGGCGTGGACCAGCTGGCCGCCGAGGACAGCGAGGTCGCCGAGTACGTCCAGCAGCTGGAGGAGGCGCAGGACACGGCGGAGCTGCCGGAGGCCTCCGGGGACGCCATCGCGCGCGAGTTCGAGCGCTACCTGCGCCGCCGGGAGAACGTCGGCCCGACCGGCGAGAAGCCGGTGTCCGGGCACGCGACGGCCGAGCGGCCGGCCGAGCCGGAGGGGCCGGGCACGACCCGGGAGAGCCAGGAGGGGGCCGAGGACGAGTAGTCCTCGCCGGCCCCGCCGCGGCCCGCCGGGCCGGGTACGCCGAAGGGGCGCGGGGACTTCTCGGCCCGGCGCCCCTTCGGCGTTCTCAAGGCGTCGGCCTCACAGCGCGACGCCGAGCAGGGCGTCCACGGTGCGGCTCACCAGGCCGGGGGCGCCGATGTCGGTGCCGCCCTCGGTCTCCTGCTGCGCGGCCCACCGGTCGACGGCGGCCAGCGCGGCGGGCGCGTCCAGGTCGTTCGCCAGCGCGGTGCGGACCTCGGCGAGCAGCTGCTCGGCGGCCGGGCCGTCCGGCCGGGAGACGGCGGCCCGCCAGCGGGCGAGGCGCTCGACGGCCTCGTCCAGGACGGCCTTGGTCCACTCCCAGTCCTCGCGGTACTGGTGGGAGAGCAGCGCCAGGCGGATCGCCGCCGGGTCGACGCCCTCGCGGCGCAGGGCCGACACGAAGACCAGGTTGCCGCGGGACTTGGACATCTTCTGGCCGTCCAGCCCGACCATCCCGGCGTGCACGTACGCCTTGGCGTACGGGTGGGAGCCGGTGGCGCTGTGGGCGTGCGCGGCGCCCATCTCGTGGTGCGGGAAGGACAGGTCGCTGCCGCCGCCCTGGATGTCGAAGCCCATGCCCAGGTACTGCAGGGCGATGGCCACGCACTCGATGTGCCAGCCGGGGCGGCCGTGGCCGAGCTCGGTGTCCCAGGCGGGCTCGCCCGGGCGGGCGGCCAGCCAGAGCAGGGCGTCCAGCGGGTTGCGCTTGCCGGCGCGGTCCGGGTCGCCGCCGCGCTCGGCGAAGACCGGGCGCATGGCCTCGCGGGTGAGCCCGGAGACCTCGCCGAAGTGCGGGTCGGCGTCGACCGAGTAGTAGATGTCCCCGTCGACCCGGTAGGCGGCGCCGGAGGCCAGCAGCTTCTGGACGATCGGGACGATCCACGGGATCGACTCGACGGCGCCCACGTAGTGGGCCGGCGGG
Source organism: Kitasatospora sp. NPDC059160 (assembly GCF_042755465.1). NCBI lineage: Bacteria > Bacillati > Actinomycetota > Actinomycetes > Kitasatosporales > Streptomycetaceae > Kitasatospora > Kitasatospora sp. NPDC059160. The sequence goes on from NZ_JBHZCN010000038.1 coordinate 69,136, forward strand.
AGCAGCCGCAGGGCCGTCATGTCCTCGCGGAACAGGGCGGTCTCGCGCTCGGCGAGGGCCACCCAGTCCTGGCCGGTCTCGACGGCGCGCTGGAGCAGCGGGTCGTCCACGTCGGTCACGTTCTGGACGTAGAGGACGTCGTGGCCGGCGTCCCTCCAGACCCGCTGCACCAGGTCGAAGGCGTTGTAGGTGGCGGCGTGGCCCATGTGGGTCGCGTCGTAGGGGGTGATGCCGCAGACGTAGATCCGGGCGGTGCCGTCCTGCGGCACGACCTCGCGGACCGTGCCCGCTGCGGTGTCGAAGATGTGGAGGGGGAGCCCCTGACCAGGCAGGGCGGGAACCTCGGAGGCGGGCCAGGCATGCATGGGATCGACCTTAACCTTGAGAACATTTGAAAGCCTAACCAGTAACGAAGATCGACTGGATTAGCTTCCTGTCGTTGCCCGGTCACCCTGCGACTGGTCCGGCGCGTTCCCTTTCGGACCGGTGATTCGGTCCGATCGTTTCCGGACACGGGTGAGCGCCCGGTCGGCCCTGCCGCCGACCGGGCGCCCGGCTCCTCGGAGGAGCGGCCGGAGCCGCTACGACCGCTGCCAGAGGGCCGGCACGTTCGGCGGCTCCCAGCCCACCAGGGCGGTGTGCGCCTGGAGGCAGACGTAGGAGGCACCGGAGTAGGTGACGCGGTCGCCCGCGTTGTACGCCCGGCCGGCCGCCCAGCTGCCGCTCGGCGGTGTGGTGGGCCCGCCGGTCGGGGTGGCCGTCGGGGTTCCGGTCGGGGTGGCGGTGGCCGTCGGGCTCGGCGTGCCCGGGGTCTGCGGCACGTCCAGCACGAAGTCGAAGGTGGCGTTCTCGCCGGATCCGTTCTGCTGGACGTTCATCAGCAGCCGGGCGTCGTAGATGGTGTCGGTGTTGTTGCGCGGCTCGCCCGGGAAGTACAGCTGGGTGGTCAGGATCGGCCGGCCGGGGGCCTGGAGCTTGACGTGCAGGTGCCGGGTGCGGCCCGGGTAGAGGCCCGGGACGACGGTGTCCAGCTTGTACGCGCCGTTGGCGTCGGTGAACTGGTGGCCGCGGAAGGTGTAGCCGACGTTGTCGTAGTTCCCGCCGTCGTCGGCCTGCCAGAAGTCCAGCAGGACGCCGGGGACGGGCCGGCAGGCGCGGCCGAAGACGTAGCCGCTGACGGTCAGCCGGGTGCCCGGGCCGTCGTTCACCATCGAGCTGCGCAGCGGGGAGTTGGGCTTGAAGTACGGGCCCTCGATCTGCTCGACGGTCGGGTCGTCCCCGTCGTGGCACTCGGGGGTCAGGCCGGGGATGCGGCCGGCACCGACCTTGTCGCGGGCCAGGGCGACCCCGCCGCCGACGAGCAGCGGTGCGGCCCCGAGCGCGGCGGCGGCCTTCAGGACGGTCTTGCGGCTGATCATGCCGTCGGACGGGGGCATGCGCCGTCTCCTTCCGGTGGATCCTTCGTGGGGGGGAGGTGGGGGGCGGCCCTTGCCATGGTGGGGGCATGACAAGGGCCGAACCGGCCGCCGTCCGCGCGCTGGCCCGGCCGCCGGTGGCCAGTAGGAACGTTACGGACCGTCCGGTGCGACGGCGATGGACATGATCCGGGGATCGTGGTGATTTCCGTCGACCCTGCCCCGGAACTCCCCCGGGGTCATCCCGGTCTCCCGCCGGAAGAAGCGGCAGAAGTACGCCGGATCCGCGAAACCGGCCTCCTTGGCGACCTGGCGGATCGTCAGATCGGTGCAGGCGAGCAGCCGCTTGGCCTCCAGGGTCTGCTGCCGGCGGATCAATCCGCCCGGGGTGCGGCCGGTGGCCTGCTTGACCAGGGTCTGCAGGTGCCCCGGGGAGACCCCGAGCTCCTGGGCGGTGGAGGCCACCGAGTGCCGCACCCCGCCCGGCTTGGCGATCAACCGGGTGAAGGCGGCCGCCAGTTCGGCCGGCCGGGTGGGCACCGCGGGCCGGTCGTCCGGGGTGCAGGCGCGCAGCGCCCGGACGATCAGGATGTGCAGGCTGGCCCGCAGCACGCCCTGGTAGCCGGGCGCCCTGGTCCGGTACTCCTGCTCCATGTCGGCGAGCAACCGGGCGATGGGGCCGGCCTGTTCGCCGAGCGCGATGCCGGGGCGGGCGGCCAGCGCGCGCAGCGCGGCGAGGTCCTGGGGGTGCCCCAGCAGGAAGTCCTCGTTGAACAGGACGACCCGGCCGGTGAGCTCCTCGGCGTCCGCCCAGTGGTGCACCTGGCCGGGCGTGATCACGCACAACTGCGGTGGCGCCAGCGCCCGGTGGACCAGGTCCAGGACGTGGGCGCCGTGGCCGCCGGTGACCATGACGATCTCGTGGAACGAGTGCCGGTGGGGGAAGTTGGCACGGGAGAGCGGGCCGATCGCGTCGAAACTTCCGATCGCGAAGGGCAGCACGTGGGGCAGTGGGACCTGCAGGCGGTGCAACGGCAGGTCCGGCGCGGGGCGGGGGGTGGGGGTGGTCCGTCGCACGTCCATCGGAGCAGTGTGCGACCTGTTCCGGCGACAGGTCCAGACCACCGGCCGGTAACCCCGGCGGAACCCCCGCTCCACCCGGCGCAACCCCCGCTACGCCGGCGGAACCAGCGCTACACCGGCGGCCAGGGGATCGCGGGCCAGTCCTCGGAGGGCAGCGGGTGCTTGCCCGAACCGAGCAACCCGGCCACCCGGGCGCGGGTGGCGTCCAGTTCGGCGGCGGTCAGGTGCGGCGCCAGCCGCTCGGCCAACGCCCCCTCCAACTGCTCGGCCAGCCCGGCCAGCACCTCCAGCGCCTCGGCGGGCAGCGGGTCGCCCGCCCAGCCCCAGAGCAGGGTGCGCAGCTTGCCCTCGGTGTTGAAGGTGACGCCGTGGTCGATGCCGTACACCCGGCCGTCGGCGGCCGGGATCAGGTGGCCGCCCTTGCGGTCGGCGTTGTTGAGCACCGCGTCCAGCACCGCGAGCCGGCGCAGCCGCCGGTCGTCGTGGTGCACCAGCAGCGCGGTGCGGCCGCCCTCGACCTCGGCCCGGACGATCGGCAGCCAGCCCTCCTCCGGGCCGGCCGGGTCCTGCAGCGCCAGCAGCGGCTCGGCCTCCGGGTCGGGCTCGACCCACAGCTGCACCATGCCCGGCCCGTGCGGGCCGTCGCGCAGCACGGTCGGCGGGATCAGCTCCCAGCCGGTCGCCGCGGACAGCTCGTACGCGGCGAGCTCGCGGCCGGCCAGGGTGCCGTCCGGGAAGTCCCACAGCGGGCGCTCGCCCGCCACCGGCTTGTAGACGGCCTGGGCGCTCAGCCCGTCGTGCTCGACGGTGCAGTACAGCGCGGCGTTGGAGGCCTCGGTGAGCCGGCCGTGCACGGTCAGCCCGCCCCGGCGCAGCAGCGCCAGGGCGGTGGGCACGTCGGCGGCGAGGGCGGCGGCCGCCGCCGGGTCGGCCTGCGGCGGGGTCTCGGTGTTCAGCGCCGGTAGCCGTTCGCGCGCGGGCACAGGTGGCCCTCCGGGTCCAGCGGCAGGTTGCAGAACGGGCAGGGCTTGCGGCCGGCCGCGACCAGGTCCAGCGCGCGCTTGGCGAACACCCGGGCCATCGCGCCGGACAGCCGCACCCGCAGCATGTCCGGGCCGTTCTCGTCGTCCTGGAGGGCGGCCTCCTCGCCGTCCTCCTCCTCGTCCTCCTCCACCAGCGCCTGGGCCTCGACCACCAGGCAGGCGTCCACGCTGTCCCAGGCCAGGGCCATGGTGCCGACCCGGAACTCCTGCTCCAGCGGGAGGTCCAGCGGGGCGGTGTCGAGCAGGTCCTGGGGCGCGGCGGCCGGGATGGCGGAGTCGCCCCCGCTGCGTCGCAGCGCCTCGTCCAGGACCTCCTCGATGCGCTCGGCGAGCGCGGCGACCTGGGTCTTCTCCAGCAGCACGCTGGTGATCCGGCCCCGGGCGCTGGCCTGCAGGTAGAACGCCCGGGCGCCGGGCTGGCCGACGGTGCCGGCCACGAACCGTTCGGGCTGGTCGTAGAAGAAGACCTGACGGGGCACGCTCTAGCTCCGGATCGTGTCGGTCGGTGCGGATCCGCCAAGCGGGATCGCGGGGTTGTCCACCTGGGCGGGTGGTCGGACTACGGGGCACTCACCAGTCACCCTACGACCTCCGGGCCCCGGTCGGGGAGCCGAGCCGGGGGCCGCGGACGGGGTGGCACCCGCCGACCCGGACGGTGTCGCGCGCCGTTCGGACGGGGCGCGTGGGGCGGGCCGGGTGCGTGGGGCGGGCGGCGCCGCTCAGGCCGTACCGCCGACCACCGCGTCACCCGCCGGGGTGGCCGGGGCGGCGGAGGGCCGGGGCGCCAGCGAGGCGAGGTCGCCGGTGTCGCCCGTTCTGAGCACGAAGGGCCGCTGCGGGGTGTAGCGGATCGCGGTAACCGAGCAGGGCTCGACGCTGATCCGCTGGAAGTGGTCCAGGTGCAGGCCGAGCGCGTCGGCCACCACCGCCTTGATCACGTCCCCGTGCGAGCAGGCGATCCAGACCGCGTCCTCGCCGTGCTCGTCGGCGATCCTCGCGTTCCACTCGCGGACGGCGTCGACCGTACGGTGGCTCAGCGCGCGCAGCGACTCGCCGCCCGGGAAGGCCGCGGCGGAGGGGTGGTCCTGCACAGTGCGCCAGAGCGGCTCCTTGGCCAGCTCCGCCAGCGGGCGGCCGGTCCACTCGCCGTAGTGGCACTCCCCCAGCCGCTCGTCCTCGGTCGGCGCGCCCAGTTCGGGGCGGGCGGCGAGCAGCGGCTCCAGGGTCTGCCGGCAGCGCTCCAGCGGGCTGCTGACGGCGAGCGCCAGCGGGATCCCGGCCAGCCGCCCGGCCAGCGCGGCGGCCTGGGCGCGCCCGGTGTCGTCCAGGTCCACGCCGGGGGTCCAACCGGCCAGGATCCCGGCGGTGTTCGCGGTCGAGCGGCCGTGACGGACGAGCAACAGGGTGGGCATGGGGCTCAGCCTACGGCCTCCGGACCCCGCCGTGGAGTGCGGTCCGGGGGACAATGGCCCGCATGATCGTGCACTGCGCCGCGTACCGGGACGGCCGCCGGCTCGGGACCTCCGAGGACCTGACCGACTCGCTCGCCACCGCGCGCGCGGCCGGCCCGGGAGCGTTCGTCTGGATGGGCCTGTTCGAACCGACGACCGAAGAACTCGACCGGGTCGGCAAGGAGTTCGCGCTGCACCCGCTGGCCGTCGAGGACGCCGTCAGCGCCCACCAGCGCCCCAAGGTCGAGGCCTACCAGGGCTCGCTGTTCGTCACCCTCAAGACCCTCGGCCACCACCCCGACACCCGTACCGTCACCAGCGGCGAGGTGATGGTCTTCCTCGGCCCGGACTTCGTGATGACCGTCCGGCACGGCGAGGACACCCCGCTCAGCGGCCTTCGGGCCCGGCTCGAACGGCAACCCGAACTGCTGCGCTACGGGCCCAGCTCGGTGCTGCACTCGGTCTGCGACACCGTGGTGGACGGCTACGTCGAGGTGGCCACCGCGCTCCAGGCCGACCTGGACGAACTGGAGGCGGACGTCTTCGCCCCCGGCCGGGTCGGCCGCGACACCGCCGGGCGGATCTACGGCTACAAGCGCCAGGTGATGACCGTCCGCCGGGCCGTCGCCCCGCTGCTGGAACCGATGCTGCGGCTGGAGCGCGGCGCCCCCTTCGTCCAGCCGGAGACCGCCCCCTACCTGCGGGACGTCGCCGACCACCTGGCCCGGGTGAACGACCAGGTGGAGGGCATGGACCGGCTGCTGTCCGACATCCTCGGCGCCAACCTGGCCCAGGTGAGCGTGCAGCAGAACAACGACATGCGGAAGATCTCGGCCTGGGCGGCGCTGGCCGCCGTACCGACCATGATCGCGGGCGTGTACGGGATGAACTTCGACGACATGCCCGAGCTCCACCAGCCCTGGGGCTACCCGGCGGTGCTGTCGCTGATGGCGCTGGTCTGCGTGGTGCTGCACCGGGTGTTCAAGCGGCACGACTGGCTGTAGTGCCGCTCGGACCCCTCCGGCGGATCAGGCGAGTCCGGCCCGCTCCAGCGCCTCCACGCCGGTGCGCAGCGCCTGGATCCGCTCGTCGAGGGTGAAGCCGGCGGGGGCCAGGGTCAGCGTGGTGACGCCGGCGTCGGCGTAGGCCTGCATCCGGTCGGCGATCCGGGCGGTGTCGCCGATCAGCGAGGTGGCGTCGATCAGGTCGTGCGGGACGGCGGCCGCGGCGCCCGCGTAGTCCTTGGCCAGGTACTTCTCCTGGATCTCGTCGGCGGCCTGCTCGTACCCCATGCGCCGGGTCAGCTGGTTGTAGAAGTTCTTCTCCTTGCTGCCCATGCCGCCGATGTACAGGGCGGCGTAGGAACGCTGGGAATCGACCCCGGCCTTGATGTCCTCGCCGACCGCGAGGGTGACGGTCGGGCAGAGGTCGAAGCCCTCCAGGGACTTGCCGGCCTTGGCGCGCCCGGCCTTCAACGGGTCCAGCGAGAGCGCGGCGTGCTCGGGGGCGAAGAAGATGCCGAGCCAGCCGTCGGCGATCTCGCCGGTCTGCTCCAGGTTCTTCGGGCCGATCGCGGCGATGTACAGCGGGATCTGCTCGCGCACCGGGTGCACGGTCAGCTTGATCGGCTTGCCCGGGCCGCCGGGCAGCGGCAGGGTCCAGTTCGCCCCCTCGTGCACCAGGCGCTCGCGGGACATCGCCTTGCGGATGATCTCCACGTACTCCCGGGTGCGGGCGAGCGGCTTGTCGAACTTCACGCCGTACCAGCCCTCGGAGACCTGCGGGCCGGAGACGCCGAGGCCGAGCCGGAAGCGGCCGCCGGAGAGGGTGTCCAGGGTCGCGGCGGTCATCGCGGTCATCGCCGGGGTGCGGGCCGGGATCTGGAAGATGGCCGAACCGACGTCGATCCGCTCGGTCTTCGCGGCGACGAAGCTCAGCACCGTCGCGGCGTCCGAGCCGTACGCCTCCGCCGCCCAGCAGACCGAGTAGCCGAGCCGGTCCGCCTCCTGGGCCACCGCGATGTTGTCGGCGTCCATGCCGAGTCCCCAGTAGCCGAGGTTGATGCCGAGTCGCATGTGCCGAACCTTCCAGTCGGGTGGGCCCGGTGGCCAGTCGGGCGGGCGTCGTGGCCGGTCGGGCGGGGCGTGCCAGCACGTCGGGCGGGCCTTGCCGGCGAGCGTAACCGCGTCCGGCCAGGTCATGCTACTGACGGGTAGTGGTGGTCTGGGTCACACCCGCCGCATTGATCGTTCTGCGGGTCGGCACCCCTGCCCGGGGACCGGCCGCTACGCTCAGCCGACGTGGGGAGCGCTCTCCCCACCTGCACGTTCACCGGGGCTACCGGGCCACCGGTGCCACCGGCCAGTGGAGGGCCCGTCCGATGGAAAAGCGTCACCTCGGCCGTACCGGCCTACAGGTCTCCCGCCTCGGTCTCGGCACCATGACCTGGGGCCGCGACACCGACGAGCACGAAGCCGCCGAGCAGCTCAAGGAGTTCGTCGACGCCGGCGGAAACCTGGTCGACACCGCCGACGTGTACGCCGACGGCGGGGCCGAGTACCTGATCTCCCGCCTCACCGACAGCCTCGTCCCCCGCTCCGAACTCGTCATCGCCACCAAGGCGGGCAGCGTCCCCGAGTCCGCCCGCCGCTTCGACGGCTCCCGCGGCCACCTGCTCGCCGCCCTCGACGCCTCGCTGCACCGGCTCGGCACCGACTACGTCGACCTGTGGCAGGTCCACGCCTTCGACCCGACCACGCCCCTGGAGGAGACCCTCAGCGCCCTCGACATCGCCGTCTCCTCCGGCCGCGCCCGCTACGCCGCCGTCTGCGACTTCAGCGGCTGGCAGCTCGCCAAGGCCGCCACCTGGCAGCGCGCCCACCACGACCGGATGCCGCTGGCCGGTGCCCAGGTGGAGTACTCGCTGCTCCAGCGCGGCATCGAGCGCGAGGCGCTGCCCGCCGCCCTCGACGCCGGGGTCGGCATCCTGGCGGGCTCGCCGCTCGGCCGCGGGGTGCTCACCGGCAAGTACCGGCACGGCGTCCCGCAGGACTCGCGCGGCGCCTCGCCCTACCTGTCCGGGTTCGTCCAGCCCTACCTCGGGGAGCGCTCCCGGCGGATCGTCGACGCCGTCGCCACCGCCGCCGACGGGCTCGCCAGCAGTCCGCTCGCGGTCGCGCTGGCCTGGGTCCGGGACCGGCCCGGGGTGGCGAGCGCGCTGATCGGGGCGCGCACCGTGGCGCAGCTCCAGGCGGCGCTGTCAGTGGAGGCGCTTACGCTTCCGGGTGAGATCCGCGGCGCGCTGGACGACATCTCGTCGCCGGTGCACCGCTACCCGGACCAGGGGTGGACGGAGCTGTAGCCCTGGCGCCGGGCGGTCGAGCAGAACGTGCGGTGCAGAACGACGCGGTACAGAACAAGCGGTACAGAACGACGCGGTACAGAACGAGCAGTGCAGAACGTGCAGTGGAGTGAGCTTTGGAGCGGACGACGATGAGTGGCACGGGCAACGGCGCTCCGGAGGGGGCTGCGGCCGCGGCCGCGCCCGACCAGGCGACGATCGCGGACATCGTGGCGCGGATGCGCCGGATCGAGCAGCAGGAGGCACGGCCGGGGGCCCACCGGCTCGGGCCTTCCGCTCCGAAGGCTCCGACGGCTTCGGGGGCTTCGGGGGCTTCGGAGGCCGAGGGGTCCGGGGCCGAGGCGTCCGGAGCCGAGGGGGCCGCGCCGGTGGCTTCCGAGCCGGGTGTCGATGAGGCGACGGCTGCTCCCTCGGCGGCTGAACCGGCCGCGGCCGCCCCGGCCGCCCCGGTGGCCCCGCCGGCCGCCCGGCCGGCCGCTCCCCCGGTCGCCGCGCCGATGCGGGCCGCCGCACCGAGCGCGGACGCGCTCCGGGAGACCACCGCGGTGCTGACCGCCGGTGGCGCCCCCGCCGACCTGGCCGCCGCCGCGGTGGCCGCGCTCGGCGAGGGGGCCGCGGAGCAGCTGCGCGAGGACCCGTGGGCGGTCCTCGGGCTCGCAGGTGTGCGCCCCGAGCACGCGGACCACTTCGCCCGCGGCCTGCTCGGCACCTCGGTCGGCCCGGACGACGAGCGACGCGCCCGGGCCCTGGTGGTCTGGCTGCTGGAGCAGGCGGCGCTGCGCGGGCACTCGGCCCAGGACGCGAAGGACGTGGTCGCCGGACTGGAACGGCTCCGGGTCCCGGACCCGCTCGCCGCGATCGCGGAGGCCGTCGCCGAGGGGCGGTTGCTGTCCTTCCAGGAGGAACTGACCGGACCCGGCGCCCCGGCGCCGAGCAGCGACGAGGAGGAGGCCGAGCCGCCGACCCGGATGCTGCTTGCCCTGGAGGGTCCGGCGATGGCGGAGGACAGCCTCGCCGAGAAGCTGCTCCAGCTGATGGCCACCTTCGTGCCGGGCGAGGACGACGGGGAGGAGGAGGGCGAGGAGCCGGATGCCGGGGAGCCGTCCCCGGAGGCGAGCTCCGGGGAGTCCGCCGAACCCGAACCCGCTGCTCCCGCACCCGCCGCTCCCGGCCCCGCCGCCTGGGAGGCCGCCGCCGAAGCCGCGCCGTCCTCCTCCTCGACCGCCCTGATCCGGGCCGTCGCCGGGAGCGCCCTGGTGCTGCACACCGGTGGCGACGCGGCTAGGGCCGAGCCGGCCGCGCTGCTCGCCGCCGCGACGGGGCTCGGGCTGCGGGCCTGGGCCGCCACCTGGACCGACCAGGGCCGGGACTCCTTCGACGCCCTCTCCCCCGCCGCGACGCCGGTGGTGACCCTCGCCGAGCTGCTGTCCGGTACGGCCGGCCCCGGCCGCGCCGCCGACGGCACGCTCGCGCTGGACCTCCTGGTCCTGCTGGACGCGCCGCTGCTGGACGTCGAACTGGCCGCCACCGTCCTGGAGTCGCTCGCCGACGGCACCCGGCTGGTGCTCAGCGGGGATCCGGGCCAGCTCTGGTCGGCCGGCCCCGGCCGGTTCTTCGCCGACCTGCTGGCCGCCAAGGCCTGCCCGGCGGTCGCCTCCCGCACCCCGGACTTCGGCCCGATCGGCGAGCTGGTGTCCGGGGTCGGCGTCGGCGAGCTGCAGCCGGTCGAGGCGCCGGAGAAGGAGGTGGTCATCGTGGCCGCCAAGGACGGCGGCGAGGCCGTCCACCGCGCCGTCCAGCTGCTCACCGACTCCATCCCGCGCGCGCTCGGCATCCCCGCCGAGCAGGTGGTGCTGCTCACCCCGGGCCACGGCGGCCCGGCCGGCACCCGTGCGCTGAACGCGGCCGCGAAGGCCCGGCTGAACCCCGGCCCCGGCCGGTTCGGCGGCTTCGACCCGGGCGACCGGGTGGTGGAGTCCCCCGCCCCCGGGGTCACCCGCCCGGCCCGGGTGCTGGACGGCGACGCGGCCGGACTGCACCTGGAGTTCCCGGACGGCTCGCGCCGGACCGTCCCGCCCGCGGAGGCCGGCCGGCTGCGGCACGGCTGGGCGCTGACCGTCCACCAGGCGCTGGGCCGCCGCTGGCCCGCCGCAGTGGTCGTGGTCCCGGAGGACGCCGGGGCGGCGCTCTCCCGGCAGTGGGTCTACACGGCCTTCGGGCGCGGCGAGCGGCACCTGTCGGTGGTCCACGCGGCGGGCCCGGCGCTCGCCCAGGCCGTCGCCGAGCGCCCGGCGCAGCCGCGCACCACCCGGCTCAGGGCGATCCTCGCGGAGAACGCGGTCACCGAGGACTGATCCGCCCGTCGGTCGGCCGTCCGTCCGGTCGTCCGGACGACCGACCGACCGACCGAACGGGGTGGGGGGCGGGGGGGCCGGCGCGGGCGGCCCCCACCCGCTCGGCGCGCCGCCAGAGGGCAGGCGGGGGCGCGGGGA